>JBGTFJ010000060.1:0-2645 GCA_041747355.1 Burkholderiales bacterium | reverse complement strand
CCATCGATGAATTTCCCGCGCTGTTCATAGCCGCTGCCAGCGCCGCCGGCAAAACCGTGCTGAGCGGCGCCGGCGAGTTGCGCGTCAAGGAGAGCGACCGCATAGAAGTGATGGCCGACGGCTTGCAAGCGCTGGGTGTCTTGGCCGAACCGACGCCGGACGGCATGCGCATCGTCGGCGCGCGCCCGGGTGAGCGCTATCGCGGCGGAGAGATCGACAGTCGCGGCGATCATCGCGTCGCAATGGCGTTTTCGATCGCGGCACTGCGCGCGAGCGGCGCAATCACTGTACGCGATTGCGCGAATGTTGCCACTTCGTTTCCCGGCTTTGTCGAAACCGCGCGGCGAGCCGGCATAAAGATCGAAAGCAATGCGGATGGTTAGTGTCCAGAGTTGCTAATTAGCTACAGAAAAGATGCCGAGAATCGCCGCCATACTGCGTTGCGAATTACGTTCACTGAGCTCGCCAGGTGTACAACCTGGCTGTGGTTGGCGCCGGCTGTTGGGTTGCACCTCGCTGTGGCGCCGATTTCGGCACTTTTCTTTGCCAAACACCACAGGTTATCCTGATGATCCGCGAACCAGCAACTCAGGACACTAACGCCAAAACGCAAGCGATCCCCGTTATCGCTATTGACGGCCCGTCGGCATCGGGAAAGGGCGCGGTTGCCTGGGAAGTCGCTCAGCACCTCGGCTTTCACTATCTGGACAGCGGCGCACTGTATCGTCTGGTCGCGTTTGCCGCGGCACAGCAGCGTGTTCCGATCGACGACCAGGACGCCCTTGCCAAACTCGCCGCCAGCTTGAATGCGCGCTTCGCCGGTCAGCAAGTATTTCTGGAGGAACAAAGCGTCGATGACGCCATCCGCACCGAGACGGTTGCGGCCGGCGCTTCGCAAGTCGCGGCAATGCCGGCAGTCCGCGAAGCCTTGCTTGCGCGCCAACGCGCTTTCCGCCGCCACCCCGGTCTGGTCGCCGAAGGGCGAGATATGGGCTCGATCGTTTTTCCCGACGCGGACCTCAAAATCTTCCTGACCGCGAGTGCCGCGGAACGAGCTGCGCGGCGCGTTAAACAGTTGAAGGGAAAAGGAATGCGTGCTAGTCTGCCGGATATTTTGCGAGACATTCAGCATCGCGATGCGCGCGACAGCGAGCGCCGCGTTGCACCTTTGCAAATGTGTGCGGATGCGAGTTTGCTCGATACCACATCGCTGACAATCGGCGAGGCCGCGACCGACGTAGTCCGGCGTTATCGGCAATCCCTCGCGCACGGGCTGCCATAGTCCCGGCTCTGGAATCGGTCGTTCGCCACCCGCGGGCGTTTCGCTTTTTGAACTGAACTCTGGTTTTATCGATGCTACCGGCCCCGTCCCCGCGACGGGTATTTTCAGGTTTCCCAACATATACATGAATACTGCCAACGCCGTTTCCGTCTCGCCTTCAGATTTATCCGAAAATTTTGCTGCAATGTTCGAAGAAAGCCTGACCCGTCAGGAGATGCGCATTGGCGAAGTCATCACCGCCGAAGTCATAAGAGTCGATTTCAATCACGTCGTCGTCAATGCCGGACTGAAATCGGAAAGCTTCATCGAACTCGATGAATTTCGCAACGACAGGGGCGAGGTCGAGGTCAAGCCGGGCGATTTCGTCGCGGTCGCGATCGATGCGCTCGAGGACGGCTACGGCGAAACCAAGCTGTCGCGCGAAAAAGCCAAGCGGCTGTCGGCATGGCACGAACTCGAAGTCGCGCTCGAACAGGGCACGCAGGTCACGGGCCTGATCAGCGGCAAGGTCAAGGGCGGGTTGACGGTGATGATCAATGGCATCCGCGCGTTTCTGCCCGGCTCGCTGGTCGACATCCGTCCGGTCAAGGACACCAATTCGCTCGAGGGCAAGCACACCGAATTCAAGGTCATCAAGCTCGACCGCAAACGCAACAACGTGGTCGTATCGCGGCGCGCCGTGCTCGAGGCGAGCCAGGGCGCCGAGCGCCAGCAACTGCTTTCGAATCTGCAGGAAGGCGCGATCGTCAAGGGCATCGTCAAGAACATTACCGATTACGGCGCATTCGTCGATCTGGGCGGCATCGATGGCTTGCTGCACATTACCGATCTCGCGTGGCGGCGCGTCAAGCATCCGTCCGAAGTGCTGGCGGTCGGCGACGAAGTTGAAGCCAAGGTTCTGAAGTTCGATCAGGAGAAGAGCCGCGTATCGCTCGGCATGAAGCAACTGGGGGACGATCCCTGGGTCGGTTTGTCGCGCCGCTATCCGCAGGGCACGCGCCTCTTCGGCAAGGTCAGCAACCTGACCGATTACGGCGCCTTCGTCGAGATCGAGCCCGGCATCGAAGGCCTGGTGCACGTGTCGGAAATGGACTGGACCAACAAAAACGTGCATCCGTCGCGCGTCGTTCAGTTAGGCGACGAAGTCGAAGTGATGATTCTCGAAATCGACGAAGACCGCCGCCGTATTTCACTCGGCATGAAGCAGTGCCAGCCCAATCCGTGGGAAGAATTCGCGGTCGATCACAAGAAAGGCGACGAAGTCGAAGCTGTCGTGTTGTCGATCGATGCCGACCGCGAACGCATTTCGCTCGGCGTCAAGCAACTCGATGGCGATCCTTTCAACAGCTTCATCGCGGTGCAT
>JBGTFJ010000059.1:0-2292 GCA_041747355.1 Burkholderiales bacterium | reverse complement strand
GGCCGATGCTGCGCTGCTCAAACCGCGCGCTTCGATGATCGCGGCGCCGCGCTTCTGCACAGTCGGAATGAAAGTCTGTTCGACCCAGGCCGAATCGCCGATCAGTTGCGCGACTTTTTTGCCGCCGGCTTCAGCCGAATTCAAATCAGGATATTGCGTCGCCGAATGATTGCCCCAGATGATCATTTTGCTGATTTCCGTGACCGGCTTTTTGATGCGGGCGGCGATTTGCGACAGCGCGCGATTGTGGTCCAGCCGCATCATCGCCGTGAATTTGCGCGGATCGAGGTCGGGCGCGTTTTTCATCGCGATATAAGCGTTCGTGTTCGCAGGATTGCCGACTACAAGCACTTTTACATCGCGTTTCGCGACTTCGTTCAGGGCCTTGCCCTGAGACGTAAAAATCGCACCGTTTGCCTCCAGCAAATCCTTGCGCTCCATGCCTTTCGAGCGCGGGCGCGCACCGACCAGGAGCGCGATATCGGCGTCTCGAAACGCGGCGTTAGGATCATCGGTCGCAGTAATTCCGGCGAGCAGCGGGAATGCGCAGTCGTCCAGTTCCATGACGACGCCGTTGACGGCGGCGAGCGCCGGCGTGATGTCGAGGAGCTGCAGAATCACCGGTTGCTCGCGGCCAAGCAAATCGCCGTTGGCAATCCTGAATAAAAGGCTGTAGGCAATTTGGCCGGCAGCGCCGGTCACGGCTACGCGAACGGGAGCTTGCATATTGACTCCTGGAAAGGGGAAACAGAGGTTAACGGGCTAAAAACTATTGCGCTTGCCAATACTGCGTTACGCAGGCCTCGGAATGCTCATGTTCTTTAAATGTACATTCCGCTTCTTCGACCCGCAGCACTTCGTCCTGGCCGCGCTCGCTACGGTTTTCAAAAACCTGTAGGAGTGAACGCCGCGGCAAGCAGAGCACACCGTGCGTCCCCCCGAATAGTAGCCAACATCAAAATGCCGGTCAACGCGTCTCTTGCAATCTTGTAAAAGATAGATTTTGCTTGGACAGCTTCGCGATTTATGCTAAAAAATCGGCATTGCGCAACGCGGCTGCGTCGTCTTCCGAGTCATCTTCCGACTCGCCTTCGTTCCGCGCTTATGGGCAAACCAAGCGCGGGAATGACAATTTGCTCAGAGCTTTCCTTGCGGCAAGACAAGCCTTCCTTGCGATAATATCGGGAACCAAGTAGAAAGAATTTCCGCAGCGACCTCGCGGGAACTCGATGCAGAGGTATTCCGAGCGGTGGCGCGAATCATCAGCCGGTTTCACCGATCAAAACGGGAACGACCATTCGTTCAGCTATTCAGGATTTCCATGCAGAAAAAAAAACGTCCGGTCTATCTGAATCTCCTGAAAATACGCCAGCCGATATCGGCGATCGTTTCGATCTTTCACCGGATCAGCGGCGCGCTGCTGTTTTTGTTCATCCCTTATCTGCTGTATACGCTGCAGTTGAGCTTGTCCGCGCCCGAGCATTTCGGGCTGTTGCAACGCGGCTTCGATCAACCGATCGTAAAGCTCACCTTTCTGGTTTTGATCTGGGCTTACCTGCATCATTTTTTTGCCGGGTTGCGTTTTCTGCTGCTCGATCTCGACATCGGCGTCGATCTGGCGCCGTCGCGCGCCAGCAGTTGGGCGGTGCTCGGGATAAGTCTGGCGTTGACGCTGCTGATCGGGATTAAATTATGGTAAACCGAATCGTAGTGGGAGCCCATTACGGCCTGCGCGGTTGGCTCGTCCAGCGCATTTCTGCGCTGGTTATGGCGGTCTATACGGTACTGCTGATCGCGGTCGTGTTCATGCAGCCCCGCCTCGATTACGCGACATGGACCGGCTTGTTCGAAAACCAGTGGATTCGGCTCGCCACCCTGCTGTTCTTGTTGAGTCTGCTGCTGCACGCCTGGGTCGGCATGCGCGATATTTTGATGGATTACATACGCCATACCGGCGCGCGGTTGGCGCTTGAAATATTGACCGTCCTGGCGCTCGCGCTGTATGCGCTGTGGTCGGTGGAAATTCTATGGGGCGCGGGTTGAATGCGGCCATCGAGAGATTTGCGGAAACATTCAGGAGGAGCTTGATGAGCCATCGGTCAATAAATTTTGACAGGAGCGCCGCGTGGCGCTAGCCAGACGCCAGTTCGATGCGGTCATAGTCGGCGCCGGCGGCGCCGGCTTGCGCGCCGCACTGCAATTATCCGAGGCCGGGCTGCGGACGGCGGTGTTGTCCAAAGTGTTTCCGACGCGCTCGCACACGGTTGCGGCGCAAGGCGGTATCGGCGCCTC
>JBGTFJ010000058.1:0-4132 GCA_041747355.1 Burkholderiales bacterium | reverse complement strand
AATACGAGCCGGCCGCTTCATGCACGCCCTGGCGTCCCGCTACCCAGGCGGGCAGCGGCGCATCGCTCAGGGCCTTGCCGGCGATAATGTCGGCGTTGATTGCATCGGTCGTTTCTTTCCAGCCTGCCGCCTGCCAGATTTCGAATGGTCCGCGCTCCCAGCCGAAGCCCCAGCGCAACGCGAGATCGACATCGCGCGCGCTATCGGCTATCGCGTGCAGATGGAATGCGCTGTAGTGGAATACGTCGCGAAAAATCGCCCACAGGAATTGCGCTTGCGGGTGCGGATTGATACGCAGTGCCCGCAGTTTTTCGCCGGGTTGTTTGAGTTTGAGTATTTGCTGAAGCTCGTCGGCCGCCGTCCCGGCCGCCGCCCGATAGCTGCCGCTCGCGATGTCGAGCATCTGGATTTCTTTGCCGACTTTCTGGTAAATGCCGCGCCTGGATTTGGCGCCCAGCGCGCCGCTCTTGATCAAATCCTCAAGCCACGACGGCAGCGCAAAATACCTGTGCCAGGGGTCGTCGGGAAGCGTGTCGCGCATGGTGTTGACGACGTGCGCGAGCGTGTCGAGGCCGACGACATCGGCGGTGCGAAATGTAGCGCTTTTCGGCCGGCCGATAGCGGGACCGGTCAGCGAATCGACAACATCGAAATCGAGGCCCGCTTTCTGCGCCTCGATCATGGTCGCGATCATAGAGAACACGCCGACGCGGTTGGCGATGAAATTCGGCGTGTCCTTGGCGCGCACGACACCCTTGCCAAGCGCAGTGACGAGAAACGCTTCGAGTTGATCGAGCAAAGCCGGCTCGGTTTCCAGGTACGCAATCAGTTCGACCAGATGCATGTAGCGCGGCGGGTTGAAAAAATGCACGCCGCAGAAGCGGGTGCGCAGCGCTGGGGGCAATGCCAGCGCCAGCTGGCTGATTGTCAGCCCCGAGGTATTGCTCGCGAGGACCGCGTGCCCGGCCAGATGCGGCGCGATTTTTTCGTACAAATCCTTCTTCCAGTCGAGACGCTCGGCAATCGCTTCGACGACGAGGTCGCATTCCGCCAGCATGGGCAGATGCTGGTCGTAATTCGCCAGTCCGATGCAGGCCAATCTGCCCGCAACCGACAATGGCGGGGGCTCGATTTTGACAAGACCATCGCCCGCGCGCCGCACGTTTACGTTCGGCTCGCTTTCCGGTCCGGGCAATTCGAACAACAAGGTTTCGACGTTTGCGTTGACGAGATGCGCTGCAATCTGCGCTCCCATAACGCCGGCGCCGAGCACCGCCGCCTTGCGCACGATCAGGGCCGGCGTCATGCGTTCTCCTGGCCGGGTACGACGCGCGGCACGCGATCGTCGCTGACGGCCACATAGGTCAGCGAAGCTTCGGTGACTTTCACGCACTCCTCGTTGATCGGATCGCGCTGCGCATAAACCTCGACGTTGACGGTAATCGAGGTACGGCCGACTTTCACCACTTCAGCATAAAAGCTGACGAGGTCGCCGACGAATACCGGCTGCCTGAACTGGAACGAATTGACCGCCACAGTCGCCACTCGCCCCCTCGCCCGCCGCAACGCGGGAATGCTGCCGGCGATATCGACCTGGGACATGATCCAGCCGCCGAAGATATCGCGGAACTGATTTGCGTCAGCCGGCATCGGCACGACGCGCAACACTGGATCCCTGCCTTTCGGCAACGAGGTTGATTCCTGGCGATTGTGTTCCGTCATCAGCGCCCTTCTTCCGTTGAAAATATTCGCAGAGAGCATCGACGCTCGCCTTTCGCCGACGCACGAATTCAGGGTGTGAAAAAAGCCCTAATCGTGCCCGCTGTACAGGGCCTCGACTTCCGCGCGATGGCGCTCGATGACCGCTGCACGTTTCAATTTCAGCGTCGGCGTCAGCGTGCCGTTGTCCACCGTCCACGGTTCGGCAATCAGCGCGACGCGGCGGATTTTGGCGTAGCCGGGAAACTCGGCGATCTGAAGCCTGACGCGCCCCAGCACCAGATCTCGTGTCCGGCGGTCCGCAACTCCGTTCTGGCCAGTCTCGATGTCGCAGTTCTGCATCCGGGCAAGCGTCGCCCAGTGTTCGCCGTTCAGCACCGCAAGCAGACCCAGATACGGCCGTCCCTCACCGACCAGCATCACTTGCTCGAACAGTGGATCGCGCAGCACCGCGGTTTCCATGTCGACCGGCGGGACTTTCTCGCCGTTCGACAATACGATGATCTCCTTCAAGCGGCCGGTCAGAAAAATACGGCCGTCTGTATCGACGCGCGCTTTGTCGCCGGTGTTGAGCCAGCCGTCGCTGCTCAATACGGCAGCGGTTGCGCCGGGATTGTTCCAGTAGCCGAGCATGACGTTCGGTCCTTTGACCAGCAGCGCGCCGTGTTCGTCGATTCTGATTTCGACGCCGGGAATCGGTTTGCCGATACTGGCCGGTAGATTCTGGCGCTCGGTATTCGCGGATACCACCGGCGAAGTTTCGGTGAGACCGTAACCTTGCAGCAACGGAATGCCGAGTCCGAGAAAAGTGCGGGCCACCTCGGGCGGCAGGGCGGCGCCGCCGCTGACCACGTTACGCAACCTGCCGCCGAAGCGCTGTTGCACCGGTTTCGCGACCAGCCGGTCGAGCAATGGCCACAGTAAATGAGAGACCCGCCATGGCGCGCGTCTCTGATTGTGCTCAAACCGGCTATAGCCGATTTCGACCGTCAGATCGAACAGGCGCCGCCTGAATTTGGAGCCGCGTGCAAGCTTGTCGTTTATCGCCGCGCGAACGCGCTCGTAAACGCGCGGCACCGAAACGAGCTGCGTCGGCCGGACGCTCTGCAGGTCCTCGCTGAGGGTGTTCACCGAGCGTGCGAACGCAATTGTGGCGCCGGCCATCATCGCCGCGTAATACGCGGTACGTTCGAGAGTATGCGACAGCGGCAGAAACGACAGGAACACGTCGCCCGGATACGACGGATTGCTTTGCAGCGCGGCATACGCATTGGTCAGGATATTGTTATGGCTCAACATGACGCCTTTCGGGCGGCCTGTGGTGCCTGAGGTGTAAATGATGGTCGCAAGCGTATCGGCGTTGCAACGCAGATGCTGCGTCGCGCCGCTTTCGTCCGGCAGAAAACCTGCTGCATCGATTAAACGGGGGTCCTCTGTGCCGGGGGGAAAAGGCGTCAGACAAATCACGCGGCGCAATTCATAAGGCTTATCGGACAACGCGGTAAATGTCGACCATTGCTTGATATCTTCGAGCAACAACAGTTTGACGCCGGCATCGCGCATGACATATGCCGCATTCTCGGGGCGGTCCACCGTGTACAACGGCACTACCACGAACCCGAGTCCGGTCGCGGCCTGGTCGAAAATTACCCACTCGATGCCGTTCCTCACCATCACGGCGACACGATCGCCCGATTGCAGATTTTCGTTCGCGAGCGCGGCCTGCCAGCGCGCGACCTGCCGATCGATCTGGGCCCAGGTGTAGTCGCGCCAGTTGCGATGATCCTTGTTGAATTCGCGATAGGCGATCGCGTCGGGACTGCGGCGGACACGCTCGCGCAGCAAGCCGTCGAGCGTCATCGCACTTTCCGGCGTTATGACAGCGGCAACAAGCTGGGGTCTGACTTCGTCTGGTCGCACGGGCGGTCAGCAGGCTATTGAAAACGCGGCGAGCGCAGCCAGGACGAGGCGCTCGTACCGGACATAAGACCGATGCGCCTCACGGCATTTCGGCGTGCCGGTCAAACTGATCACGTTAGCATTGTTGATGACGATGCCGCCGAACCGCTGCGCTGTCTGCGCAAAGGCCGCGGCGATCGACGCATCATCGCGCACATCGAGCACGATAGGCAATGCCTGGCCGACGGCTTTCGATCTCCCTGGTCACGCTGCAAAAGGCGCCGGACAGTGCCGGCTCCACGAAGACGTGATACCCATCGCAGTTATGGCGCTTCTTCCCAGGCGCGCGTAGGATGAATCGGCGCCGCGATACCCATCGTTGTTCACCAGTATCGGAAAAGCAACATGATCAAGCAAGCTGTCCAAGGTCAACGTCTGGTAGCCCTGTTCCTGCTCGGGGTCCTGCTGTTCAACTACCCCCTCCTTTATCTATTCAACCAAAGTAGCGAAGTGA
>JBGTFJ010000057.1:0-2514 GCA_041747355.1 Burkholderiales bacterium | reverse complement strand
GCGCGATAGAAGCGTTCGAAAATCAGCGGAAGATCTTCGTCCGTCAATGCTTCGCCGGTGTTCGCGAACACGACTCGGACCGAGCCGGGCGCAGGCTCGATTGCGACCCGGACGCGGCCGCCGTGGGGCGTGAACTTCCAGGCATTGGCGAACAGATTTTGCATGACCTGAGCGAGCTTATCGCTGTCGGCGACGACTTCGACGCGGTGGTTGGGCGCCTTGGTTTCGACAGCAACCGCTTTTTCGGCGAACTCGTTCTTGAACAGATTGAGGCTATGCGAAAGCAGCTCCCCAAGATCGATTTTGCGACGCTCGAGCGTGAGGCGCGCCGCGTCGGCCACGCTTAAACTCAAAAGATCTTCGGCCAGATTGCCGAGCCGCAAGGTTTCCTGGTGCAGCGATTCGAGAATTTCTTTTGAAGGCGGCAATACCCCGTCGCTCAATGCTTCGAGATAGCCGCGCATATTGGTTAGCGGCGCACGCAGTTCGTGAGCGACGTCGACGACCATTTTCTTGCGCAGCTCTTCGAGTCGCGTCAGGTTGTCGATCATCATATTGAAGGCTTCCCCCAACTGACCGATCTCGTCCGCCGATGCGACTTCAACCCGCCCCGTGTAGTCGCCCTCGGTCACTTTTCCGGTAATGGCGATCATCTGGTACAGCGGTCGCAGAATCATTTTGATCAGCACGAAACTCAAGGCCAAAGCCAGAGCGACGGCGGCCGCCCCGGACCATAGTAAATAACGGTGCACCGAATCCAGGAACATATCCATGACCTTGTCCTTCTGCGGCACACCGAACTGATCGAGCAGCGAACTGAAATAGTCGAGGGCGAAGAAATCGATTGCCAACCAGACGATCAGGAGCGCCAGCGGAATCGCAAGCGCGATAATGCCGAGCAGCTTCCAGACGAGACGGCTTTTTACGGCGGGTTTAGCCGAGCGTTGGCGGGGCAGCCTTCGCGGTTTCATCGGTGAACGCGTAGCCGTGACCGCGCGCAGTCAGAATGTACTGAGGATGACAGGGCTCGACTTCGATCTTGTGCCGCAGGTTGCCGATATGGACATCGACGACGCGGTCGACGACGATGCCGCCATCCGGGTAGAGCCGATTCATGAGTTCGTCGCGCAGAAAAACGCGACCGGGCGCTGCCATCAGCGCTTCCAGCAGTCGATACTCGGAGCGCGTCAACGCGATGCGGCGGCCCTTCAATGTGACCTGGCGCTTCTCGAAATCGAGCACCAGCGCGCCGCACGAGAGAGCTTTTTGCGCTGCAACGGGCTCCGCTGCGGTGCGGCGCAGAATCGCTTTGATTCGCGCCACCAGTTCACTGAAGCTGAAAGGCTTGGCGAGGTAATCGTCGGCGCCGAGGGCGAATCCCTTGAGCCGTTGATGCGCCTGGCCGAGCGCCGAAACGATCATGATCGGAACCGCGGAAGAACTGCGCAGCCTGCGGCAGACTTCCCAGCCGTCGAGATCGGGCAACAGAATATCGAGCACGGCCAATATGAGTTTCTGCTGTGCAGCTATTTCCAAAGCTTGTCGCCCTGAAAAGGCAGTAATGGTGTTATACCCCGCGCGTCTGAGATAGACCGACAGGAGCTGGGAAGTGGTGGGATTGTCTTCAACGATGAGGATCGATCCTGATGCGGCTGCAGGGTTCATATCGCCACCTTTTTCGAAGTATGCCGACTGGTTATCCAGGAGCATTCCCTGAGTAGTCAGTTAACGTCCGGCGAACTTACAACAGCCGAGGGAGGGCGGTCTGTGCGTTATAAAAACATTAGAGTGAAAGAGGGGAAGCCGGGATCGAGCATCCGGTTTCCCCCAGTCAGCTCGTCAGACTGGCATCGGGCTATCCGCAAGGAAGCGTTTCCGCTACGGCCCAACCGCCCGGAACCAAAATCATCGCTACGGCGACCAGGCGAACAGGCAGCTTTGATTCGGGAGCGGCTTCACCCTCAATTTCCAGTATCGAGGCTCCTCAGGAACATCACCATGTCGGCGCGCTGCGCGGAATCGTTTAGATAAAACGGATGAGGAGCCGTGGCGCCGCGTGATTGATCCAAAAGGTTGTCGAGACTGGTCACGCTGTTGTCGTGCAGGAATACCGGCTTGCGCGCGAGATCGAGCAGCAGCGGCAGCCCGGTGCCCCGCACTTCGCCGCGCAGAGTGGCATTGAGCACGGCCATTTTGTCGTCGAAAATGTTGCCGACCGTGTTGAGGATCGGGTTCAGCGTAGGGAACATGGGCGTCACGCGTGAAGCGAGCAACGTCACCGGGTTGTCGCCGGGGAAAATGTCCCTCATGGCGACGACGAAGCCCGGCACGGCTCGCGCCTGATCCACGTTATGGCAACCGGTGCAACCGGCAGTGCGGAAAGTCTGGCGTCCGCGCGCGATCGCCTGGGCATCGCCATCGACACCAGCCGGCGCGGGCAGGCTGAACAGATACGCGTTCATATCGGCGAGCATCGTGTTGTCGACGCGAACGCCGGCCGGAAACGCCTCGGTG
>JBGTFJ010000056.1:0-2764 GCA_041747355.1 Burkholderiales bacterium | reverse complement strand
TTCGCATCGACCTGAAAGATGCCGGCGTCTGGCGTGTGCTGAAGCTCATGGGTCCGGCGGTTTTCGGCGTCTCGATCTCGCAAATCAGTCTCCTCATCAACACGCTGTTCGCCTCGTTTCTGCCCCACGGCAGCGTGTCATGGCTTTATTACGCCGAACGATTGATGGAATTTCCTTCTGCGCTTCTCGGTGTGGCACTCGGTACGGTGCTGCTGCCGAGCCTCGCCAAGCACTATGTCGACCGCGACAGCGCGCAATATTCCGAGCTGCTCGACTGGGGTTTGCGGCTCGCGATCATACTGACCGCGCCGGCAGCGTTCGCGCTCGCGTTGTTGTCGGCGCCGCTGGTCACGACCTTGTACAACTACGGCGCGTTCGGCGTCGAAGATGTCTGGATGACGCGGCAGGCGCTGCTCGCCTACAGCCTCGGTTTGATCGGCATGATTCTGGTAAAAATACTCGCCCCCGGTTTTTATGCGCGGCAAAATATCAAAACGCCGGTCAAGATCGCGCTTGTGACGCTGGGTGTAACCCAGGTGTTCAACCTGATTTTCATCTGGCGGTTGCAGCACGCCGGTCTTGCGCTAGCGATCGGTCTCGGCGCCTGCACGAATGCCGGCTTGTTGTATTACAAACTGCGCAAGCACAATATTTATCGGCCGCAGCCGGGTTGGCGAATTTATTCCGTGAAAGTATCGGTCGCGCTGATCGCGATGGGCGTAGCGCTGTGGTTCGGCGCGGGAAGCGACCAGAGCTGGCTTGGCGGCAGCGCGCTCGAGCGTGGACTGCGCCTGAGCGGAGTCATTGCACTGGGCGGGGCGACTTATCTCGGGACATTGCTATTGCTGGGTTTCCGGCCGCGCGATTTTTTGCGGCGCGCCGCGGAATAGCCTATCGTTTATGCCATCGGATCGCTGTCGTTCGCAGGTCAACCTGTGCACCTCCACCCGTTGCGTTTCCAGACCACTGTAGCCGCAACCGCTATATTTCCACCTCAATCGTTGCATCCAGCCACCGGAGAAAATATGTCCCGCTTGTCGCGACTAATACTGATCATAGCCGTCTCGGCGCTCTTCCTGCTTTCGGCGCCGGGCTTCGCCGCCGAGGTGTTGCGCGTCTCGGCCATTCCCGATGAATCGCCTACCGAGCTTTTTCGCAAATTCAAGCCGCTCGGCGAGTATCTGGAGAAACAGATCGGCATGAAAATCCAATGGACGCCGGTTACCGACTACGCCGCGGTCGTCGAAGGCCTCGCCGCGGGCAAGATCGACCTGGCATGGCTGGGCGGATTCACCTTCGTGCAGGCGCGGCTGAAGACCGGCAATGCGATTCCCGTAGCACAACGCGTCGAGGACGAAAAATTCACCAGCAAGTTCATCGTGCCGGCGAACAGCGATGCGAAGGATTTGCAGGACCTGAAAGGCAAGACATTCGCGTTCGGCTCGGTGTCGTCGACCTCGGGTCATCTGATGCCGCGCTATTTCCTGCAGCAGGCCGGGATCAATCCCGAACAGGATTTCAAGCGCCTCGCCTTTTCCGGCGCTCACGATGCAACGGTCGCCTGGGTTGCATCGGGCAAGGCTGAGGCCGGCGTGCTCAACGCATCGGTCTGGGACAAGCTCGTCGAATCCGGCAAGGCCGATCCGAAGCTGGTCAAGGTGATCGCGACGACGCCGCCGTATTACGATTACAACTGGACTGTGCGCGGCGATCTCGATCCGGCGCTGGTCAAAAAAATCACCACGGCGTTTCTGAATCTCGATCCGGCCGATCCGGCGCACAAGGCAATCCTCGAACTGCAGCGCGCGACGCGTTTCATCCCGACCAAGCCTGAGAATTACAAAGAGATCGAAAACGCAGCGCGCTCGGCGGGGTTGTTGAAATAACCCCAAAACACAAAGCGGTGCAGTAATTGTAGGTCATCCAGATGACGTTATTTCCCTATAACCCTCGTCTTCAGATCGCCGCCCGCTCATTGCGCAAATGCATGACCGACACGGAGAACCTGCTCTGGTCGCGAGTGCGACGTAAGCAGCTATTGGACGCGCAGTTTTATCGGCAGAAAACGATAGGCAATTACATCGTCGATTTTTATGCACCGAAGGCGAAACTGGTCGTGGAAATCGATGGGTCGCAGCATCTCGAAGTTGAGCACTTGCTGGACGACAGGGCTCGTGACGCATATCTGAGGCGCCAGGGGTTGACCGTCCTGCGTTTCGATAACTTGCAGGTGCTGAAGGAAACGGAAGCAGTGGTCGAGGCAATCTATCTCGCCGTTGCGGCCGCTCAAATCCCCCCTAACCCCCCTTTGCTAAAGGGGGGAAACACCGGTGGTTCATCATCAGAGAGAATGACAGGCGGTTCATCGGGGGGAAAAGATAAGACACCTCCTCCTAACCCTCCTTCGCCAAAAAACCGAAGGAAGAACCCCCCTTTGAAAAAGGGGGGCAGGGGGGATTTAAGCGGTGGCAAAAACCGCGGCGAATCCGTTTCGTGAGCGTCACGCTCAACAACGTCAGCCTCATCCACATCGGCGGCAACCGCGCGCTGCACAACATCAGTCTGCAACTGAAAGTTGGCGAGCGGGTCGCGATCATCGGCCCTTCCGGCGCCGGCAAGACCAGTTTGCTGCGCATTCTGACCACGTCGCTGCGCCCGACCAGCGGCGAGATCACTCTGCTCGGCCAGAACCCGTGGCGGCTGAAGCGGAAAGCGCTGCGCAGCCTGCGCGCGCGCATCGGCGCGATTCATCAGGCGCCGCCGC
>JBGTFJ010000055.1:0-6898 GCA_041747355.1 Burkholderiales bacterium | reverse complement strand
ACGCACATATCGAATTCCGGTTTAGCCAAGTCGTTTCCTTCCGCGGGTAGTCGTCGAATTCGCGAAGTTCTTACAGTGCTCGCGTGAAAATCACGATCGCGACATCCAAACGCTGCGGCGCGGAAACTATTGCGCAGAAGCGAGACGACGCCAAACTACATCTCGATGCGGGTGCCGAGTTCGATTACGCGATTGGTTGGAATGTTGAAGTAATCGGTGAGGCTCCCGGCGTTGCGCGCAATTGTCGCGAACATGCGCTCGCGCCAAAGAGCCATCCCTTCGTCGTTCTTTGCGCTCGGAACGATTTTTTCTCGCGACAAAAAGAACGAAGTCGAAATCATTTCGAATTCGTGTCCCTGCTTGCCCGCCTGATCCAGCGCTTCCGTAATGTCCGTGCGGTTCATGAAGCCGTAACGCGCAGTCATTCGCAAACAGTTGTCGCCGATGCGTTCTATATGCACGCGATCATCCGACCGCACCCACGGGATGTCGAGCATCTCCACCGTCAGAAAAACGACCCGCTCGTGAAGAACCTTGTTGTGATTGAGGTTGTGCAGCAAAGCGTGCGGCGCCGCCGTGGGATTCGCAGTCATGAACACGGCCGTTCCGGGAACGCGCTGCGGCGGGTCATGGGCAAATGATGCAAGCAGATCCGTCAGCGGTATCGACGATTCGGCAAGACGCCGGATCAGGATTCCGCGGCCGCGCCGCCACGTCGTCATGACGATGAAAACCGCGCTGCCCAGCAGCAGAGGAAACCATCCGCCCTCGGCGACCTTGAGCAGCGCTGAAGAGAAAAACGCCAGATCGATCGCAATGAAGAAACCTGTCGCGAGCAGACACAGCAACAGTGGAAAGCGCCAGTGGTAGCGGATCACAAAAAAGGTGAGGAAGGTGGTAACGAGCATGGTCCCCATCACCGAAACCCCGTAGGCGGATGCGAGGTTGGTGGCGGAACCGAAGCCGATCACCGCGCTGAGCACGGCCAGAAGCAGCAGCCAGTTCACACCCGGAATGTAAATCTGGCCGACCGTTTTTGCCGACGTGTGCTGAATGTTCATGCGCGGCAAATAACCGAGCTGGATAGCCTGCTGCGTGATCGAATACGCGCCCGAAATCGTCGCCTGGGATGCGATTACGGTGGCTGCTGTCGCCAACCCGATCATCGGATAGAGCGCCCATTCCGGAAAGGCAAAGTAGAACGGATTTTCGATCGCTTTGGGATCGGCGATGAGCAGGGCGCCCTGTCCGAAATAGTTGAGAACCAGGGCCGGAGCGACCAGGCCAAACCAGGCGACGCGTATGGCTTTCGCGCCAAAGTGCCCCATGTCGGCATAGAGCGCCTCGGCGCCCGTCACGGCCAACAGTACGGAACCGAGCACGACAAAAGAAGCAAAGCCGTGGCCGGTGACGAAACCGAGCGCGTGCAACGGATTGATCGCCCCAAGCACGGCGGGATTTTTGGCGATGTTCCACACGCCGGCTGCACCCAGCGCGAAAAACCAGACGATGCAGACCGGGCCGAACAACGTCCCGACTACTGCTGTACCGCTTTTTTGCAGCAGGAATAGCCCGATCAGAACGGTAGCGGCGATCGGGACAACGTAGGGTTTGAATGCGGTCGTGCCGATTTCGAGGCCTTCGACCGCCGACAGCACCGAAATCGCCGGCGTCAGCACCGCGTCGCCATAAAACAGCGACGCGCCTATTACGCCGATGAGCAGCAGCGGCTTGTGCCACCTCGATCCAGTGCTGACCGATCGTGACGCAAGAGCGAGCAAAGCCATGATGCCGCCCTCACCCTTGTTGTTGGCGCGCATTACGAGCGTCACATACTTTAAAGAAACGACGATCATCAACGCCCAGAAAATCGCCGACAACCCCCCGAGTATTGTGGACTCCTGGAGTGGAATACCGTGCGCCGGCGAGAAGGACTCTTTGATGGCATACAGCGGGCTGGTACCGATATCGCCATACACCACGCCCAGCGCAAGCAGCGTTAATCTAGCCGTGGCCGGCCGTACTGCCTCTTCGTCGTTCATGTGTCCTGGCGGGAAATTATCGAATCAGAGTCTTGACATGTGCACGGCCCGCGGGCAGCAAAAGATCGCCTTTACTCAGGGCAGCTCTTGCAGAATTTGCCGCCAGGTCCCTCCATCGCGGGGCGAAATGCAACCTGATGACGCGTCACAGCACGTAGCGGGCAAGGTCTTCGCTTTTCGCCAGTTCGTTCAGGCGCTCGTTCACGTAGGCGGCGTCTATCGTCACAGTCGAATTTTCGTGGCGGCCGGCGTCGAACGAGATTTCCTCGAGCAACTTTTCCATCACCGTGTACAAGCGGCGCGCGCCGATGTTTTCGGTGCGCTCGTTGACTTCCCAGGCGATCTCGGCGAGCCGCTTTATTGAATCCGGCCTGAAGTCGAGCGTGACGTTTTCGGTCGCCAGCAGCGCCTCGTATTGTTTGGTCAGACAGGCATCTGTGTTGGTCAGGATCTGTTCGAAATCGGCGACCGACAGCGATTCGAGCTCGACGCGAATCGGCAGCCGGCCCTGCAGTTCCGGAATCAGGTCCGACGGCTTGGCCATGTGGAACGCGCCGCTCGCGATGAACAGGATGTGGTCGGTCTTGATCATGCCGTATTTGGTCGTGACCGTCGTGCCCTCGACCAGCGGCAGCAAATCGCGCTGCACGCCTTGGCGCGACACCTCGGCGCCGCCGCTTCCCAGGCTGTCCGAGCGGCTAGTGATCTTGTCGATCTCGTCGAGAAACACGATGCCGTTCTGCTCGACGTTGTTGACCGCCTGGGCTTTCAGATCGTCGAGGTTGACGAGGTTTTGCGCTTCCTCCTCGGTGATCAGCTTCATCGCGTCCCTGATTTTCAGCTTGCGCGTTTTTTTCTTGCCGCCGCCGATGTTCTGGAACATGCCCTGAATCTGGCTGGTCAGGTCTTCCATGCCGGGCGGCGCGAAGATTTCCATGTGCGCCTGCATGGCAGCGATCTCGATTTCGATCTCGCGATCGTTGAGCTCGCCTTCGCGCAGCTTCTTGCGGAATTTCTGGCGCGTTGCGTTATCGCGCTGGACAGCGCCGCCATCGACGTCGCCATCGCTGCTGCTGTGAAAACCCATTTCGCGCGCCGGCGGCAGCAGGGCGTCGAGGATACGATCCTCGGCGGCGTCCTCGGCGCGGTGCTGGACCTTCTTCGTTTCCGCTTCGCGCGCATCCTTGATCGCGGATTCGACGAGATCGCGGATGATCGAATCGACGTCGCGGCCGACATAGCCGACTTCGGTGAATTTGGTCGCCTCGATCTTGATGAACGGAGCGTTCGCCAACCGCGCAAGGCGGCGCGAAATCTCGGTTTTGCCGACGCCGGTCGGGCCGATCATCAGAATGTTTTTCGGCGTGATTTCCTGGCGCAGCGGTTCATCGACTTGCTGGCGCCGCCAGCGATTGCGCAACGCGATGGCGACGGCGCGCTTGGCAGCGGCCTGGCCGATGATGTGTTTATCGAGTTCGTGAACGATTTCCTGGGGGGTCATTTGTGGCGAATAGTGAATGGCAAATGGTGAACTGTTCGCTGTTTACCGTCCGCGGCTCACTCGAGAGTTTCGATCACGTGCTGCTGATTGGTGTAGATACACAACTCGCCGGCGATGGCCAGCGATTTGGCGACGATGTCGCGCGCGGACAGGCCGGTGTTGTCGAGCAGCGCTTTCGCCGCCGCCTGGGCGAATGCGCCGCCGCTGCCGATCGCCAGAATGCCGTACTCGGGTTCAAGCACATCACCGTTGCCGGTTATCACCAGCGAGGCATCCCTGCCGGCGACCGCCAGCATCGCTTCGAGTCGGCGCAGCATGCGATCGGTGCGCCAATCCTTTGCCAGCTCGACGGCCGAGCGCAGCAAATGCCCCTGATGCTTTTCGAGCTTGGCTTCGAAGCGTTCGAACAAGGTGAATGCATCGGCGGTGCCGCCGGCAAAGCCGGCGAGCAGCTTGTCGTGATACAGGCGGCGCACTTTTTTTGCGCCAGCTTTGATGATGATGTTGCCGAGCGTGACCTGACCGTCGCCGCCGAGCGCGATTTGCCCGTCGCGCCGAACCGACAGAATGGTCGTGCCGTGATACTGCTCCATCGAACCCCCGGTTTGATCACGATTGGGCGGAATGCCGGTCGCCTGCGCGCCAACCGGGACGAGTCAGGAGGGTCGGCGAAACTGCCGTTCGTCCCCGATTCAAGCATTCGAGGGCAGGCGCTGAGCGTGTCGAATGACAGATCGAGGCCCCTGACGTAGCGATTCTGTCAGTCTGTGGTTCGCCAGGCTCACCACGCGAAGGACTTATCAGGGCCTCTTCAGTGGTGCTTGCTTTTCACCAGCGTCGCGACCTGATCGATACCCATGACCCGGCACAGCGCAAAAACCATTTCATTCGCGCCTATCAGGCGAACGCTTTTGCCGCCCTGGCGGATGCCGGTCAGGATATTGAGCAGCATTCCACAGCAGACGAAATCCATGCGCCGCAGATCGAACATGTCGACCTCGATCGCGAGGCGCGGCGCCGCGTAGTCGACGAGATCGCGCAGTTGCGGTTCGGTCGAGCCGGACATCTCGCCGGTCAATGCGAACCGGTTTCCCGGCGTCGCGGCGCTTTCCAGAGCCTTCTCCTGTTCCGGTTTCGATTGCGAGCCTGCTTCGTCGCACCAGAGTGGTGCAGCCTCCCACGACGGCGGCGATACCTCGGTTTCGACCGCGTAGTCCACCGCCAGATCGTCGAATTCGGCTTGTTTGCCAAGTACCTGGTAAAGCTCGAGCAGCAGCAGGGAAAGCCCCGCTTTCTCGTTGTCTTGAGCTGTCGGCAGCGCGTCCTGCGCGACTTGCGCGAGATGGTCGGCGCCCGCCAGCGACAGCGGCGCGCCGCGCTTGCGCAGGTTTTGCAGCGTCTCCCGCAATAGGGCGCTGCCTTCGGTCGTGATGCCGTCGATTTTGCTCAGGTCGAGCCGCGCCTGGTTTTTACTTTCAATCGTGCGCACAAGCTGCTCGAGCTGCGGCTTGCACGCTGCCGTCAGGATGCCCGATATGGTCGCGGTCCCGGCGGCGGCCGGCTTCGCTGCCTTGGGTACCGCCCTGGCTTTTTCCTGATTGCGCCACGGTGGCGGCGAGCGTTCGAACTTGACGACGAAATCGAGCGCGAGGTCGTCGAATTCCTGTTGCATCCCCTGCAATTGATACAGATCGAACAGCATCAGCCACAGCGAACGATTGCTGGCGCCGAGTTTTTCGCCGATGCCCTGCAGCAGTACCGCAATCGCCGGCTGGATCTGATTGTTCGCGTACAGTATCGCGGCCTCTTCGGCGGCGCCGGAAAGCTCGGCCGACGTATTCGACACCTCGAAACCGCTGGATCCTGAATCTGAAAATGTCTGTCTTTGCGGCGCTGCCTTGGGCTGAGCTTTGGGCGGGGCCGGAGGCGCTGCCTTTGCTGGGGCGTTTTTTGCAGGGGCGCCGGCGGCGGCTGGCGCCGCGGGGGGCTTACGCGCCTGCGGAACGGCGACCTTCGGGGCTAATCCGCCTGCGGGAGGCGCTATGGTCTCGGGCGACGCTTTGGTATTTGCCGGCTTGCGCCTGACAGGCGCAGATGGAGGCGTATCTTTTTTGCGGAAAAAGGAAAATACCACGTGGTCGTTGATCCGGAGTGACGAGGAGAAGCGTCCTGGCTTTTATAGCATACGTATGCTTGCGCCGCAATTAACGCGCCGGAGCTTGCCGAGGCTGCCGTTCGACACACGTTCCGATAGCGTCGAAGCACGCTGTGCCGGCGTTGTGTCCGCCGCCGCCAGCCTCGGCGCTGGCGAAACCGGTCTCCTGAAAGCAGGACATTGGCCTCCTAAAAATTCCCCCGCACCCCAAGGATCACGCCGCGCCCGCCGAGCGGCGCGATGTCTTTTAGGAACGACACGTGATTGCGTGCTTCTTCATCGAGCAGATTCACCCCGCGCGCGAACAGCTCAAGCTGCGCGAACGTCACCTTGATGCCATAGCTGACGCTCGCTTCGAGCAGCGTGTAGCCGTCGGTCGGCAATTCGCTGGCGCTGACCCGGTCCTGCTCTGCAACGCGCAGCGCGTGCACGTGCGCCCCGACCCCGTTCTTGCGATAGGCCAGCCCGGCGCCATAGCGCAAGGGAGAGATGCGCGGCAGCGGTTCCCCAGTGTCGCGATTTTCGGCGCGCGTGTAATCGCCCTTCAGTTCGAGCGTTAACGCGTCGATCAGGCCGACTTGCAGGGCGGCTTCGAAACCGCGGAATTTCGCGGGTATTCCCCGATAAGCGAAAACCGGGAACGGTTCGCCGGCATCGGCGTCATCCGCGCCGGTCGGCAGCAAGGCTATGAAATTATTGAATCGATTGTAAAAGGCGCTGACGCTGCCGGTATAACGACCGAGTTTTTTGCGCAACGCCAGGTCGAAGGCGGCCGAGCGCTCGACAGTGAGATTCGGATCGCCGAGTTCGAAGACGCCTGTCGCGACGTGCCGGCCGTTGGCGAACAGCTCCTGATAATTCGGGAAACGCTCGGTGTAGGCGCTGCTGAAGGCCAGCGAATACATCGGATTGAAGTCATAGACGATGCCGAACGATCCGCTTTGCGTCGTGCCGCTGCGTGAGGTGCCGGCGGCGAAAGCCTCTGCGTCCTCGGCTGTGACCGTTTGCCGATCGATGCGCGCGCCGAACTGGAATTTAAGCGGATCGAAACGCAGTTCCTCGAAGATGAACCCGGAATTGGCCCGCGTTTTGGTCGGCGGCAGGAATGCTTCGTTGCCGAGCGCCGAAAAATCGAAGTGGGTCGATTGAAAGCCGATCGCGCCCTGTAGCGGGCCAAACCTGGCATGGGTCGCGGCGGCG
>JBGTFJ010000054.1:0-7093 GCA_041747355.1 Burkholderiales bacterium | reverse complement strand
GCCTGGCGCACAAGATGCGCAATCTGCAAGCCAAGGTGCCGGAGGAGCGCTGGCGCGAAGTCGGTCCGGCGGCCCGTGCGGTATACCAAGCACCGAGCCAGGCCTTGGCGCACTTGGCCGCTGAGGCGTTTCGGGACGCATGGAGCAAGCAGCTGCCGACCGCCGTGGCCTGCTTCGACGACGATTTTGATGCCTGCATCGCGCATCTGGCATTGCCGATCGCACACCGGCGCGTTCACACGCACCACGAACCTGCTCGAGTGGCTGTTCGCCGAAGAACGCCGGCGCACCAAGATCATCCCGCATGCGTTCGGCGAACGCGCAGTGATGAAGCTCATGTATGCGTCATTGATCCGTGCCAGCTAGACGTGGCGCGGCGTGACCATCAACGAATTCGAACGCAGGCAACTGGAGACGCTGCGCGAAGAGCTCAATGTACGGTTTGAAAAGCAACATGCCTCGCCAACTACACCCGCATCCCGCTCACGAAATTACAGCAAGCAGGGGACTTGACCGTGTTCGCTATCTGTATTGAAGTGACGATCAACACCAAACCGCCCAAGCGCTCAAGCTGACGATCCCGCAATCGCTGCTATTGCGGGCGAACGAGGTGATTGAATGACGGTAGCGGAATGACATGAGGTTCGCGGCTCTAATACCTGCCTGAAATACGGATGAGCTCCCGCCGCCGCCTGTTCCGCAAATACGCCGCGCCTATCATGGCGCTGGTCGGTGGCGCGCTCCTCGTCAGCGGCGCCTTTTCCGCGTATTTCGCCTACGAGGAAAGTAAGCGGGCGTTGGCCGAGTTGCAACGCGAAAAAGCCTATGCCGCGGCGACGCGCATCGAGCAGTATCTTAAGGAAATCGAGCGCCAGATCAGTTGGACCACGCTGCCGCAGGCGGACTCCGGTGAAACCGCGCTCGAAACGCGGCGCCTCGATTGTTTGAAGCTTTTGCGCCAGGTACCGGCGATCACGGACATCAGCCTGCTCAACGGTTCGGGGCGAGAGTTGCTGCGCGTATCGCGTCTCGAAATCGATACCGTCGGCAGCAACACCGATTTCGCTACATCGCCGAAATTCACCAAAGCCCAGGCCGGCAAAAGTTATTTTAGCCGGGTCTACTTCCGCAAGGAGACCGAGCCGTATATGACGATCGCAACGGCGTGGGGCCGGGGCGATCGTGGAGTAACGATCGCCGAAGTCAACCTGAAGTTCATCTGGGACGTCGTATCGCAGATCAAGATCGGCGAGGCGGGACTCGCTTACGTCGTCGATTCGCACGGCCAATTGATCGCCCATCCCGACATCAGCCTGGTCTTGCAGAAGACCGATTTTTCTGTGCTTGCCCAAGTTGCATGGGCGCTGCGGAACGACGAGCCGAATGAAGCCATGATCGCGCACGATCACGCCGGCGATTCGGTGCTGACGGCGTTCGCGCCGATCGGCTCGGTCGACTGGTTCGTATTCATCGAACAGCCGCTCCAGGAAGCGTTCGCGCCCATCTATGCACTGACTTTGCGTACCGGTCTTCTGCTGCTGGCGGGCCTCATGCTCGCCGCGCTGGCCAGTTTTTACCTGGCCCACCGAATGGTCAAGCCGATTCGCGAGTTACAGGTGGGCGCGGCGGAGATCGGCGCCGGAGAGCTCGGCCATCGCCTCGATGTAAAGACCGGGGATGAGCTGCAAGCGCTCGCCGAACAATTCAATACCATGGCGACGCGGCTCGAAGAGTCTTACGCGAATCTGGAGCGTAAAGTCGAAGAGCGCACGTCCGAACTCAAGGAATCGCTCGAACATCAGACCGCGACGAGCGAGATCCTGCGCGCGATCGCCAGCTCGCCGAACGACGTACGGCCAGTGTTCGACATCATCGCCGAACGGGCTGCGCGTCTATGCAATGCCAATTACGGCCTGGTCTACCGATTCGACGGCGAGTGGCTGCACTTGGCAAGCGCTTTCGGCATGACTTTGGAGGGCGTGGACGCCATTCGCGAAAAATATCCGTTGCGCCCACGCAATCAGTCCGTCTCGGCGCGCGCCGTCAGCTCAGGCGCCGTGGTCCACGTTTCCGACGTGCTCGCTCTGCCCGACTACCAGCACAAGGATGCCGCGCACCTCGCCGGGTTTCGCGGCGTTCTTGGCGTGCCCATGGTGCGCCAGGACAAAATCGTCGGCGCCATCACAGTCACTAGCGTCGACGTAGGAGATTTTAGCGAAAAGCAGACCGAGCTCTTGAAGACCTTCGGCAGCCAGGCCGTAATCGCGATCGAAAATGTACGCCTCTTCCAAGAGCTACAGACACGCAATCGCGAGCTGAGTGAAGCCCTCGATCAGCAAACGGCGACGACCGAAATCCTGCGGGTGATCAGCTCGTCGCCAACTGACACCAAGCCGGTCTTCGAGACGATTGTCGCGAACGCCGCCCGGCTCTGCGAAGCGAACCTAGCGATGGTCCTGTTATACGATGGGGAACGGCTCTCCGCCGCAGCCCACACCATCGCCTCGGCCGAATTTGCGGAGTACCTCGGGCGCGGCTTTCCCATAAGCCGGCAGACAACCACCGGCCGAGCAGTGCTTGAGCGCAAGCCGGTGCAGGTAGTCGACATCCTTGCCGATCCTGAGTTTCTCGTTACTCCGGCGCATCGAAGCGAGAACGTGCGGACAGTGCTCGCGGCCCCGATGTTGCGCGAGCATACGTTAATCGGCGCCATCGCGATCTGGCGCCGCGAGGTGCGGGCTTTCACCGAGCAGCAGACGAAACTGCTGCAAACCTTCGCCGACCAGGCGGTGATTGCGATCGCGAACGTCCGCCTGTTCAACGAGACCAAAGAGTCGCTCGATCAACAGACGGCGACGAGCGAAATCCTGAAGGTGATCAGCGGCTCGATGAGCGACGCCGCGCCAGTGTTCGAGGCGATCGCGCAAAGCGGGCTGCACCTGTTCGAGGACGCCAACGTCTGGGTCGTGCTGCGCGACGGCGATGCGGTGCGCGCGGCGGCGATAACGGAGCGCAATCCGGAGCGGATCGGCAAATGGAGGCAAGCATTCCCCACGCCGCTGACTCGCGATTACCTGAATGCGAGCGCGATCCTCGACGGCAAAATGGTGGACATCCCGGACGTGAACCGGCTGCCGCTACCGTTAAAACCTGGTACGGCAAACTTCGCGGCGATGGGATACCGTGCGGCCACCATCACGCCGATGATGCGGGGAAGCGAGGCGATCGGCACGATCGGCGTTGCGCGGCTTAAACCGGGGCCGTTGAGCGCGAAGCAGATCGCGCTTTTGCAGACTTTTGCCGATCAGGCGGTGATCGCGATCGAGAATGTCCGCCTGTTCCGGGAACTGCAGCAGCGAACGCGCGAGCTGGCGAGATCGCTCGAACAACTGAAAGCGTTGGGCGAAGTCGGGCGCACGGTCAGTTCCACTCTCGATCTGAACACGGTGCTCACCACCATCGTTTCCTATGCGGTTCAGCTCTCCGGAACGGACGCTGGCTCAATTTATGAATACAGCGAAGACGCGCTCAGACTGCGCGCGACCCTCAAGCTCGAAGATTCCTATGTCGAGGCGCTTCGAGCCAATCCAGTGAAGCTCGGCGAAGGAGCGGTTGGCCGGGCCGCGGCGACACAGAAGCTCGTCGAAATCCCGGACATCTTCGAAGAGGCGGCTTATCCGGAGCGGTTGAAACACATGATGAGTGATGCGGGATTCCGCGCGGTCCTGGCTGTCCCCTTGCTGCACGAGGACCACATTCTCGGCGCGCTTGCGGTCTTGCGTAAGCGTCCCGGCGCGTTCCCGGCCGAGACCATGGAGTTGGTCACAAGCTTTGCGACGCAATCGGCTCTGGCGATCGAAAACGCGCGGTTGTTCCGCGAGATCGAAGACAAGAGTCGCCAGGTCGAAGCCGCCAGCCGTCACAAGTCGGAGTTTCTGGCCAACATGTCGCACGAGCTGCGTACCCCGCTCAATGCGATCATCGGTTTTTCCGAAGTATTGAACGAGCGCATGTTCGGCGAGCTGAACGAAAAGCAGGCTGAATATGTGCAGGACATCCATTCTTCGGGCCGGCATCTGCATGCGTTGATCAACGATATTCTCGACCTTTCGAAAATCGAAGCCGGGCGCATGGAGCTCGAGCTCGCGCCCTTCGATCTGCCGACCGCGATTTCCGATGCGGCGACTCTCGTGCGCGAGCGCGCGAACCGGAATGGAATCGATCTCAAGGTAAACATCGATGAACGTCTCGGCGCGCTGGATGGCGACGAGCGCAAAGTCAAACAGATTTTGCTGAACTTGTTATCGAATGCTCTGAAGTTCACGCCGCAAGGCGGCAGGATCACCGTTACCGCGGCGCTGACGAATCTCGGAGTCGAAATTTCAGTCGCGGACACCGGCATTGGCATCGCCGCCGCCGACCATGAAATCATCTTTGAAGAATTCCGTCAGGCGCACAACACCCGCGCGCGCGAAGGCACCGGGCTGGGCCTGACGCTCACTCGCAAATTCGTCGAAATGCACCGCGGAAAAATTCGGGTGAGCAGCGAACTCGGCAAGGGCGCGACGTTTACATTTACGTTACCGATGAGATCATGAAAAACCCGTTGATTCTGATCGTCGAAGACAACGAAAAAAACCGCAAACTCGAGCGCGATGTGCTGCGGTTCAAAGGCTACGAAATTATCGAATCCGAAACCGCTGAGGAAGGGATACGCCTCGCGCAAGAACGGCTTCCGGCCTTGATCCTGATGGACATCCAGCTTCCCGGCATGAACGGCATCGACGCGCTCGTAGTTCTTCGCGCCGATCCACGCACCAGAGACATTCCGGTCATTGCCGTAACTGCCTCGGCGATGACTGAGGACCGAAAGAGAATCATGGCGGCAGGTTTCAATGGCTATCAGCGCAAGCCGCTCGATATCAAGGAATTTCTCGAGGCGGTGCGGCAGGCGCTCGAACGCTCGCCTTGACCCGAGCTCACGCCTATAATTGTTGAAATCTTCAACAATAGGAGCGTGCCATGGCAACAGTCAATTTCAGCGTGCCGGAATCCGTTAAGCAAGCATTTAATGCCGCTTTCGACGGGCAAAACAAAAGCGCAATCATCGCCGCGTTTATGCAACGTGCAGTTGAAGAAAAGATCAATAAGAAAAAACGATCAAAGGCAATTGATCGCTTGCTCAAATTGCGGGCCGCCACGCCGCCGGTTTCGGAGGAAGAGATTCGCGCCGCCCGAGAAGAATTGCGTAAGTGACGAGCGTTGTCGTAGATGCGAGCGTTGTCGTCAAGTGGATGCTGCCTGAGCGCGAAGAGCAATCCGACCTCGCCGTGAATCTTCTTTATGAAATCAGGGCGGAAAATTTGACGATTGTCGAGCCGCCGCACTGGTTGGCCGAGGCGGCCTCGGTGCTCGCGCGCGTGGATTGGGCACGAGCGCCGGAAAAACTCTCCACGCTCTGGCAAATGGAAGTGCCGGTGCTCAACACGCTTGAAACATATTCGATCGCTTGCCGTCTGTCGCACGAGCTCAAGCATCACCTCTTCGATACTTTGTATCATGCCGTGGCGCTTGTAGATGATTCCGTTCTGGTGACCGCCGACGAGCGCTATTACAGCAAGGCGCGCCGCTACGGGAATATTTCGCTGCTGGCCGATTTCAGCGTTTGACCGCGCCCGATGAGCAAAATCCTGGTCGTCGACGACAATCCACGCAACGTCAAGTTGCTCGCCGATATTTTGGGTGCAAAAAGCTACGCGGTTTCGACCGCCGCATCGGGCGACGAAGCGCTGCGCAAAGTCGCGGCCGAGCGGCCAGACCTGGTGCTGCTCGATGTCGTCATGCCCGGCATGAGCGGCTATGAAGTATGCCGGGCGATCCGCAGCGATCCGGCAACGCAGATTCTGCCGGTCGTCATGGTGACGGCGCTCGACCCGCATGAAGAACGCGTAAAAGGGCTCGAAGCCGGCGCCGACGATTTCCTGACCAAGCCGATCAATCAGCCCGAACTCCTCGCGCGGGTTCGCTCGCTGCTTCGAATCAAGTCATTCCATGACACGATTCAAACGCAGAAGACCGAGCTTGCCGATTGGAACGAAACGCTGACGCGGCGCGTGCGCGAACAAGTGTCGCAGCTCGAACGTCTGTCCCGCCTGAAGCGTTTTTTCTCGCCGCAACTCGCCGAGGCGATCGTCACCGGCGGCGCCGACGACCCGCTGGTCAGCCATCGCCGTGAAGTGACGGTGGTGTTTCTCGATCTGCGCGGCTTCACGGCGTTCGCTGAAACCGCCGAACCCGAGGAAGTTATGCGCGTGCTGCGCGAGTATCACGCCGCAATGGGCCAACTGATCCTCGTTCACGAAGGGACGCTCGAGCGCTTCACCGGCGACGGCATGATGGTTTTTTTCAACGACCCGGTCATCGTTCCCAATCCCGCTGAACGCGCATTGCGCATGGCGGTCGAGATGCGCGAAAGAGTCAATGACATGAGCATCGGCTGGCGCAAGCACGGCTATGATCTCGGCCTCGGCATCGGCATCGCGCAGGGTTTCGCCACGATCGGCGCGATCGGGTTTGAAGGCCGGTTCGACTACGGCGCGGTCGGCACCGTCACCAATCTGGCGGCGCGACTATGTTCCGAGGCGGCAAGCGAACAAATTCTGATCAACCACAAAGCGCTCGCCGCAGTGGAACATATCGTTAACTTCGAGGAAATCGGCGAGGTTCACCTCAAGGGTTTCAGCCGGCCGATCGCGGCGGCGCGGATCGTCGCACTCAAAACCTCGGCTACCTGCGATGGATGATAGCAACGAGCGGGTCGAACACTTCGCCGCGGTGCAGGCGCGCACTTCCGTGGACCACGCGCTGCGCGCTGTGCAGCAGAATTTTACTTACCTCTCCGCTGCCGCCGACCACAAGGCCAGCATTGTGATCGGCTCCACCCTGGTCTTGCTCGGCCTTTTGGCGGGCACCCTGCACAGCGGGCCGGCGCCGGTGGCGGTCTATGTGTTGGGCGGCTTCACGCTTCTATCCTGTCTGTTCGCGCTGCTCGGCGTACTGCCACGCGTCACCCGCTGGCGCCGCGGCCCCCGCG
>JBGTFJ010000053.1:0-5079 GCA_041747355.1 Burkholderiales bacterium | reverse complement strand
GGCTTGCCCCTCCACTTCCACACCCACGATACCAGCGGCATCGCGGCAGCCAGCGTGCTGGCTGCGATCGCGGCAGGCTGCGATGCCGTCGACGGTGCCGTGGATGCGATGAGCGGACTCACTTCGCAGCCCAATCTCGGCAGTATCGCCGCGGCCTTGGCCGGAAGCGAGCGCGATCCGCAGATCGATTTCGATGCGCTGCACGGGATCTCGCAATATTGGGAGGGTGCGCGCCGTTACTACGCAGCTTTCGAGGCCGACATCCGTTCCGGCACCTCCGATGTTTATCGCCATGAAATGCCCGGCGGCCAGTACACGAATTTGCGCGAACAGGCGCGCGCAATGGGCCTCGCCCACCGCTGGAGTGAAATTTCCAGGACGTATGCCGATGTCAACCTGCTGTTCGGCGACATCGTCAAAGTGACGCCGACCTCCAAAGTCGTCGGCGATATGGCGGTTTTTATGGTCGCCAACGATCTGAAGCCGGCGGACGTGCTCGATCCGCAGCGTGAAATCGCGTTTCCGGAATCGGTGGTATCGATGTTGCGCGGCGAGCTTGGCTATCCGCCTGACGGCTTCCCGCCCGAACTGCAGCGGAAGGCGCTGAAGGATATGAAGCCCATTGAAGGCCGCGCCGGCGCGAGCCTGCCGGCGCTTAACCTGGCAGCCGCACGCGCTGAAATCGAAAAAGACGTAGGCCGCGCCATCAGCGAACCAGAATTAGCTTCGGCGCTGATGTATCCGAAAGTCTTCCGCGATTACGCCGAGCATCGCCGGCTGTACAGCGATGTCAGCGTGCTGCCGACGCCGGTATTTTTCAACGGGCTGCAGGATGGAGAGGAAGTGTCGGTCGATATCGAGCGGGGCAAGACTCTGGTCATACGACTGCAAGGCCGCGCCGAGCATGAGGAAGGCACTGCGCGCCTGTTCTTCGAGCTGAATGGACAGCCGCGCGCCGTCCGCGTGGCGCTGGCCGGCGCCGCGGAAGCCGACGGCCACCCCAAGGCTGAAGACGGCAATCCGAAGCAGATCGGTGCGCCAATGCCGGGGACGATCGTTACCGTCGCCGTCCAGGTCGGCCAGAAGGTCAGCAGCGGCGATCCGTTGCTCTGGATCGAGGCGATGAAAATGGAAACCATGCTGCGCGCGGAAAGCGAGGGCACGATTGCCCAGATTCATGTCAAGCCTGGCGCCGCTGTCTCGGCAAAAGACTTGCTCATCACATTGGAACCCTGACGGTTTCGACCCGGCGCCGCCGGGGTTTTAGTCAGGTCGAGCTTGAGGTTACGCGTGCAAGTCGTTGCAGACAAGCGCAAGACCGGTGCGGTTCGACCCGCGATGGAACCACAGCTACCTTCGCGCCTCTAATTTTTGTCATCGAATATATTGCGAGGGCGTTACGGGACTTGCGGCATATTGTTCGCGAGATCCCGATCCATCCAAAGGTTACTTGAGGAGATAGCAACATGGAAACAATAACGAAAGCTTTCGCGTTACCGGGTCTGCTGATTCTGGCGCTGGCGACGACCGCCTGCGGGACGCTTGGCGGCGCAGCGGTTGGCGCTGGCTCGGGTGCAGCGGTAGGCGCCGGTACTGGTTATGGTGCGGATAAAGGCGCTTTGATCGGTGTCGGCGTAGGTGCTGCCGCTGGCGCGATTTATGACATTGTTAAGAAATAAGGAGAAGCCATGAAAGCAATGCGCCAAATAGCGGTAGCGGCCGCCGGTTTGATGTTGTGCAGTGGAATCGCGTTCGGCCAGAATAAGTCGGCCGATTGCGCCAAGGGAGCGCCAGCGAAAGTCGAAGGCAAGGTTGTCGCGGTCGACGCCGCTCAAGGCAAGTTGACCGTGCAGGGCGGCGATGGCAAAAGCCACGAATTTCAGTTGACCAAGGAAGCGGTCAAGCAGTACAAGGTCGGCGACGCAATCGATGCCAAGCTGCGCTGCTAGCCAAAGCCGATAGTTTACAGAGTTACAACCCAAAGCTGTGACTCACTCTTTCCCCCCATAACGGGGGGATGGGGTGAAACAATATCGGCTCATTCTCCCGCATCACTTCTTTGCTCCCTTCTTTTCCCCCGCGCCCGAATTCTGATTTTTTGCGTCCGCCATCAGTTTGACGCAATTGCTGTCCTCGCCGGGCCCGCTTTCGATAAACGGAATGAGCGCGGCCAGCGGATTAATCAAACCGAGCAGGATCGCTGCGCCGCCGCGCTTTGCCAGCGACGATTTATCGGGCGCGAAGTCCGGATCCTTGAAGCTGCCGGTTACGTGCAACGGAGAGCGGCCGCTGAAAATGCTGATGTCTTTCGGCAACGGGTTCAACGTCAGATCGAGCTTTTCCTTTCCCAGATCGATCGTGCCGTCGCCGCGAATAATGGTGTCGCGCGTGTCGATCACGAACACCTCGGTTTTCATCAGCCCGTCGTCGATCGCGAATTGCGCGACCGCGCAGCGCACCTCGACGCGCTGGTCGCCGGCGAGTAAAAATCTGATGATTTCGCCGCCATCGAGACCGACGAATTCAAGCAGCAGGTTGCTGATCTCGCCGCCATTCATCGCCAACCCGAGACGGCCATCGAGGCTCGCCAGAATTTTCGCGGCGGAATTACCGGTACCCGTGAACCGGGCGCTGCCGCCGATTTCGCCGCTGCTGTTTTCGGCCATATCGACTGTCGGCATCAGCTTCTTGAGACGCAGCTTTTTGAACTGGACAGCGGCTTCGCTTGTCACCGGCTCCCGGCGCGCATCGAGCGCTACGCTGGACACGATGTGTCCGCCGGCGAAACCGAAATCGAGCGGCTGAACGGTCAGTTTGCCGTCTACGATTTTCAGATGCGCGACCAGATCGTCGAGCGGCAATGCTTTGCGGCTTCTGATCTGTTTCGCCTTGTATTTGACGTCGGCATCCATGCTGCGTAAACGCTCGGGCGGGAAGCCTTCGTCGGGCAACGCGCGTTTCTCGGTAGTTGCCTTTTCGACCGCTTTCTTCTGCTGCTTCGACGCCGTCTGACCTGGACCGGTCGCGAACTCGGCGCCGACGAAACCGGCGAGGTCGTTGAAATCGAGCACCTTCGACCTCAAGTCGGCGTGTATCGAAACGCGCTCGGCGACCGTGGTATCGACGGCGACGAAATCGCCGGCCAGATCGCTGTCGCCGACTGTGCCGCTGAAATCGTTGAAACGCCACTTGCCGGCTTCGCGCCATAGCTGTCCGGCAACCCGGTACGGCGGCGATTTCGGCAAATTGAGCTTTACAATCGGATACAGTTCGGCCATGTCGGCGCCGCGCAACTCGAGCCGTAGATCGAGCGCGGTAAGTTTCAGGAGATTGGTAATCGTCCCGTTCAACACCGCGCTGGTTTGGCCGATTGTCACCTTGCCGTCGATAGGGAAGGGCGTGCTTCGATCGGTCAGCCTGAGCACCGAGCCGCCGCGGCCGCTCGCCGAAGTCGCGCGGTTTTGATACTTGCCGCTGGCCGCGAAACGGATGCCATACGGACCGTCGGCCGCTGTCTGGTTGGCGATGGCAACCTCGATATCGAGGTCGATTCCGATAGCCGGGTCGCGATAAGTGAGGGTGCCATTATCGACGTGCAATTCGCCGATCACCGGTCCCGGCCCTTCCGGCTTGTCGGGATCGAGTTGCCAGTTGCGCACGCCTTCCCGGTTCTTTTCGAGCAGCACGATCGGTTTGATCATGACGACTTGCGGCAACACGACGTTGTCGCGCAGCAATTCGCGGAGCTTGATCGAGAATTCCGCGACCGCGGCTTCGACCATGATCGGCCTGCTGCCCCACGCGGCGTTGCCGAAGCGCACCTGTTCGAGATGAATGTACGGGATCGGCCATGCCCAGCCGAATCTGGAGCCGGACTCGCTGTCGCCGCTGCCCGACAACCAGCGGACATCGATATCGCCGCCAATCGAGAATTCGCGTCCGGTTTTTTCCGTAACTTTGCGCTCGATCGTGCCGCGCAGCATGTTCCAGTCGAATATCAGCGCAAACAACATGATCACTACGGCGGCGATGCCGATTCCGATCAGGCTGTATTTCACCGGCTTGGGCATGGGTTCCCGATACGACTGCTGCTGCTACTGCTGCAGAGACAAAAAAGGCGCCGTTTACGCGGCGCCTCCGAGCAACCAGCCAAGCGCAGACCGTGCAAGGACCTGCAAAGCACCGGTGTTACCCCCGGCTGAATTCCAGACGCTGTTACTTGGCTTTGTCCTGGACTTTCTCGCCGCCGCGTTCGATGTCTTTGCCCGCGCCTTCCATCGTATTACAGCCCGCGAGTAGCGCGAGAATGAAAGCGACTGCCGATAGTTTTTTGAACATGCTTCTCTCCTTGAGTTGATTTAGATAGGACCCTGCAGTTGTTTCGGTAACAACTGCGACTTTGTGAAGCAAGCGACATGCCGGCGTCCTAACCTGCGTGGATTGCCCCTGTTCCGCAACGGTCTCCTTCGCCTCAGCGCGCGTGCTTGCCGCGAGCGACAAGGCTTCGTTGTAATTTGTACAAAAGGGAGGCGATGCTTCAAACTTCGGTTTCCGGGGCCAAAAGTTGCGCCAGTAATAAATAATACAAACCCTGGTCTGCCTGTCGTGGCGAGGACGCTGCTCCATAACATCAGAATCCAGACATACAAACGCCTCGTCATGGGATCGAAGCGAACCAAAACAACATTGCCGCTGCACATAGGTTTTATTCCCGACGGCAATCGGCGCTGGGCAAAGGCGCGCGGATTGCGCAAAGAGGAAGGTTATGCCAACGGCATCGAGCCTGGCCTCACCTTGTTCGAGACCTGCAAAAAACTTCAGGTCCCGGAAATTTCGATTTACGGTTTTACCCAGGACAACACGCGCCGCGCCTCCTGTCAGAGCGAAAAGTTCCGGGATGCCTGCGTCGCGTTCGCGGTCGAGGTCAAGCGCCGCGGCGCGGCATTGCTGGTCGTCGGCGATGACAGCTCGGCGCAGTTTCCGCAGGCGCTGAAACCATTTCGCGTACGCTCCGGCAGCGGTATCAAGGTCAACCTGCTCGTCAACTACGGCTGGGAATGGGATTTGAGCGGCCTCAAA
>JBGTFJ010000052.1:0-2465 GCA_041747355.1 Burkholderiales bacterium | reverse complement strand
TCGCTGATACTGGGCCGGACAGCGTCGCGTTTCAATGGCTGATGCGCGGAACCAACACCGGCCCGTTTCGCGGCCTGCCGCCGACCGGGCGCGCGATTGCCCTGCCCGGCGCCGATTTCATCGAGGTCGAGGGCAAAGGTGCGTAGCGTGCGCGGCTATTTCGATTCGCGGGCGGTGCCCGAGCAACTCGGTCTGCAGGTAATCGTCCAACCCGTCGCTGCCGGACCGTTTGCCTTCGGCACCAGCAAGGCGGTGCAGTCCGGCAAAAGCGTCAAGCCGGGCGCGTTCAGCATCACAGCACTTTATGCGCGTTCGGACGAAGAGGCCGACGCGGTCCGCGACTACGGCCGGCAGACGGTGCAGGACATGATGGGCATGGAAGGATTTATCGGCTGGACCGGCACAACTATCGGCCGTCGCCTGTTGACCGTGACCGCGTGGGAGCATCCGGACAATCCACGCCAACTGATGGAAAGCGCGGTGCATCAGGAGGCCATGCGGAAATTTTTCGGCACCGAGCTCGCAGCCGGCGGCATGATCAGTGTCTGGGCTCCGCATCACCTCGGCGCGATGTGGACGCGCTGCCCCGCGTGCGCGCGTATGGTCGATTCGGAAAAAATGGCTGGGAAATGTCCGTGCGGAGCAATGCTGCCGGAGCCCATGCCGTACTGGTAGAAATGTCCGCTCGGTCAACCTGTCCAAGGAAGATTTTATAGGTTGTAATTCCCGCAAGCGGGAATCCAGTGCTCGTTTAACAGTTTGATCCGCATACCTCTGCGTGCTCCCGATAAGCATTCGAGGACGTTTCGCGGGAATGATGGCAAGAGGGACTTATTCAGGGCTTCCCCTGATATCGAAAAGTTTTCCAATCCGTAGACCATCCGTAAGTTTCCGCGCGCTAATCTGCATTCGTCAGTAACGAGAGCGCTCGCATGGACAGTTACATCGTTCGGATTTATCGCCGCAATCCGCGGGACCCGGAGCATGTGGCCGGCATCGTGGAAACGGTGTCGCGCGGCAGCAGCGCGAGCTTTACTGATAAGCAGGGGCTTTGGGACATTCTTGTTTCGGCTGCGCCGCAGGTCCGCCGACGACAACCGCAAAGAGCGTCCCCAAATGCCGAAGACATAACCGTCGCGCAACCGCGCGATCATCGTAATCGTCAGAGGAGAGCAATCATGAGCACAGCATCCATGAAACGGGCCGCGGGCAACGCGGTATTCGGTGGTCTAATCGCTTTGGCCGTAGGTTGCGCCATCGCGCCGGCTGTTGCCGAAGACAGCGGCAAAATCAACATGAAATACACCGAAAACCAGCCGATACCGATCGAAGACGCGCAAGGCCACGCGATCTATCTGGGCAATGCCAGCGGTCCGGCGGTCGGCGGTTCGGTCGACGGGGCGAAAGTCTCGACGCGCGAATTTGTCGACATCGTCAATGGCACTAGCAGCGGGCGCGGCTACACGACGATTTCCAAGGGTGGCGAAACGGCAATCTACAAGCACGAAGGCAAAATCAAAACGACGATGAGCGACAAAGGCCAGCCGAATACAACGTTCGAAGGCGAAGCAGTGAACGTCAAACCGGGCATGGGCAAAAAGATGGGCGAGAAGGTCGCGTACAAAGGCTATTTCACGTCGCCGACAGACTACGTTCTCGAGTGGCGCAAGGTCGAATAGCGCAGACGCTGCATCGCAAGTCGAAGGGCGCGACGAGATTCGCGCCCTTTTTCATTGATGAACGGGACGCTTGGCGGTGCGAGGTACCGGGGAGTCGTGTGTTGCGCATCGGCTCGTGACTTTCCCAAACTGCGTACTTCTCCGGCCATCGAAATCTGTCCAGCCTGATGCGCCGAATGGCGCTACCGCATGACAAACGGGTATGGCTTTGCTACTTGGCCATAAGTCGTAGCCGAACTATGCCTTAAGTCATATTTACCTTTCCCTTCGACGGGTCAAAGATGGAGACACGTTTGGAAGCGCTTATTCGGTAATGTCGTTTAAAGGGGAAGCAATGCGGACAGGAATGATCGGGCAGCAAAGAGCAGCGGCTTTTGCGAAGTGGAGCGCCGTGCATGCTTCAGTGCGAAAAACGCCGGACCTGAACGCGCTGCTCTGCTGCCTGGCGCTGGCTCTGCCAGGAATGCCGGCCTATGCACAAAGCATAGACAAAACCACAGCGCCGAATTTAGCCGACGAGGGCATCGCTAAATCGCTCGCCGAACAAATCGGCGCCGGCCGCGGCGATCTGGCAACGCCGAATTCGTCGATTTTTATCATCAACCGCGATCCGTTTCGCTCGGTGCGGCGAGGGCGGCAATTATTCCAGCGCAAGTTCACCAAGGGCGAAGGCCTGGGGCCGGCGGTAGGCGATGGGGCGGGCGGTATCAATACCAATCTCGCGATCGGCGCTGGCTTTGCCGACAGTTGCGCGGCTTGTCACGGACGGCCGCGCGGATCGGGCGG
>JBGTFJ010000051.1:0-13790 GCA_041747355.1 Burkholderiales bacterium | reverse complement strand
AATTCGCGTCGTCGCCGAGAACGTGCCGCCAGGCTGGGGCGAACCGGTCTACGACCGGCTCGACGCCGAGATCGCTTACGCGATGATGAGCATCAATGCGGTCAAAGGCGTCGAGATCGGCGCCGGATTTCACGCCGCTGAGCAGCGCGGCAGCGAGCACAGCGACGAGATGAGCCCGGCCGGTTTTCTCAGCAACCATGCCGGAGGCATACTGGGCGGCATTTCCACCGGTCAGGACGTCGTCGTGAATATCGCGATCAAGCCGACTTCCAGCATCCGCCTGCCGCGTCGCTCGATCGACAAAGCCGGCAATGCGACGACAGTCGCCACCCACGGCCGTCACGATCCGTGCGTCGGCATTCGGGCAACACCGATCGCCGAGGCGATGCTGGCGCTGGTGTTGATCGATCACGCCTTGCGTCATCGTGCGCAGAATGCCGATGTCATTTGTTTGACGCCGCGCCTGGCGGCGCACACGACAGAACCCGCTCCACCTGCGCCGGCTGAAATCGAGAATCCCGAGCCGGATGAGGCATAAGGCGGCCGTCGGCGGCTTTGCACTCCTCCTTGATTCGCAAAACCTGAAACCACCCACGTCGCAAAAGCTGGTAGCCATCTCCCGCGGTAACGACTTTGCTTAGCGCTCCTTACTGGCGGCTGTCAGGGTTTTATTTTTTCTATTTCGCGTTCGTCGGCGCGTTCACGCCGTACTGGAGCCTGTACGTGCAGGCGCTCGCGTTCAGCGCGTTTCAGATCGGCGTTCTGATGTCGCTGCTGCAATTGATGCGCGTATTTGCGCCGGCGGCCTGGGGCTGGCTCGCGGATCACAGCGATCAGCGCGTACGCGTCGTGCAGATTGCGGCATTCGCCAGTCTGGCCGCGTACGGCGGGGTGTTTTTCGGCGTGTCGTTCAACTGGCTGTTTACCGTCACCGCACTGATGGCGTTTTTCTGGAGCGCGTCATTGCCGCTGGTTGAAGCGACGACGCTGAGTCACCTCGGCGATTCGGCCGAGAAATATGGCCGCATTCGCTCTTGGGGTTCGATCGGTTTCGTTTTCGCGGTATTCGCGGTCGGCCGGCTGCTCGACCTGGTCGCGATCGAAAATCTGCCGTGGATCGTGCTGGTGTTTCTTGCCGGCATTGCGCTTTTTACCTGCGGGCTGCCCGAGGCGGCGATCGAAGCGCTGCCGGCCGATCACGATTCGGTATGGAAAATAATACGCAAGCCGGATGTTGCGCTGCTGTTCGGAGCGTGCTTGATGATGAGCGCGAGCCACGGCCCGCTATACGTTTTTTATGCGATTTATCTCGTGGCCGAAGGTTATTCGACGACGGCGCTGGGTGCGCTGCTCGCGCTCGGCGTGTTGAGCGAGATCGCCGTATTCATCTATCTGCCGCAACTGTTCCGGCGCTTTTCGTTACGTCGCATCATGCTGCTCAGCCTCGCGCTCGCGGCCGTGCGTTTCCTCGTCATCGGTTGGGGCGTTGCGAGCTTGAGTTTGCTCGCGCTCGCGCAACTGCTGCATGCCGTGTCGTTCGGTGCATTTCACGCGGCAGCCATCGCTACCATGCATGGCCTGTTTCGCGGCAAGCATCAGGCCAAAGGCCAGGCCTTGTACACGAGTTTGTCGTTTGGTGTCGGCGGCACGTTCGGTGGTCTGTACAGCGGTTTTTTGTGGGAGCGAATAGGGGGCGGGATGACATTCAGCGCTGGCGCCATTTGCGCGCTGGCTGGTCTGGTGCTGCTTTGGCGCAGTCGCCCGGCAACGGCTTAGGACGGCCCGTCAGTCCTCGAACTTGTCGGAGTTTGCAAAGTCGTAGCAGCGGATACTCGCGACGGGCGGATCAGCCTTATCGTCTTAACCCGAACAATCGGTGCGTAGTGTTGACGCGATGGTACTCGATTAAAAAGAACCATCGACGCGCCGGCGAAAAGGCGCGCCTGTGCGGTGAGGAGAACTGAATGCGGGATTTTCGCAAGCTTCGGCATTATGCCGTTGTCGTGGTTCTGATTACGCTTGTTTCGGCTTGCGAAACCGCGCCAGTGACTGGCCGCAACCAACTCATCATCCTGCCCGAATCGCAGGAAATCCAGATGGGTTTGCAGGCGTATGACGAAATTCTGAAGAAGGAAAAAATCTCCGCCGATCCGCAAGCCAACGCGCTGGTGCAGCGCGTCGGCAAACGCATCGCCGCGGCGACCGGCGAGGATCTGCCGTGGGAATTCAAGGTTATCGAGAACGACAAGGTCGCCAACGCGTTTGCGCTGCCGGGCGGTAAAGTCGCTGTCTACACCGGTCTGCTTCCGATCACGCAAACCGAGGGTGGCCTGGCGGCAGTGATCGGTCACGAAGTTGCGCACGCTACCGCGCGTCACGGCGGAGAACGTGTGAGCCAGAATCTGGTGACCCAACTCGGGCTGGCGGCGACGGCAGCCGCCATGAGCAATCGCGATCCGGCCACCGTGCAGTCGGTCATCGGTCTGCTCGGCGCCGGCGCTACGGTCGGCGTTTCGCTGCCATTTGGCCGTTCCCAGGAATCCGAAGCCGATCGCATCGGTATGATCTATATGGCGAAGGCCGGTTATGATCCGCGCGCCGCCAAAGACTTGTGGTTACGCATGGCGGCGGCTTCAGAAGGTAAACAGCGGCCGCCGGAATTTCTGTCGACTCATCCGGCCGAGGCAACGCGGATCGAGCGCATCGAAAAGTGGCTGCCGGAAGCGCTCGCGTACTACAAACCCAAGTAAGCAGCTGTTTAACTCAGCAGCAATTTGCTGAAAAGGTAACCGCCGTTGGTACGATTTCGCGCGTTGCTTTTCGTTTAGTAAAACGGTAGAACTAAATCCAGCCCGCTCGTCGCGCTACGCCGAACGCGGCAAAAACCACACCGAACAAAAGGAGTACCGTCGGGTCAGAAGGTACTTCATTTGCCGCCCGGCTGCTCTTGGTTGCTGCAGAAGCGGTCGACGGATCCGCGCCCAGGGTAATGCTGATCAACGAATTGCCTGGCTTGACCGTGCCGAGATAGAGCGCGGAAGCGCCGCTGATGCCGATCAGATTCGCCACGTCGATGCGAAACTCGCGGTCGCGCCCCATGTCCGCGCCGAGCGCGCGAGCGTCGATGCTGTTTTTTGCATATCCGCTCAGGGGATCGGCAAGCGTTATAAAAACAGCTTTGGAGCCGCTATCGACGAATTGCTTGAGATTGAAGCGACCCGTGTCGTTACGGGCGCTGGCGGCGAGCGCCAGGACGGTCGGGGCCGGATGGCTGGCTTTTGTTTCGCCAAGGGCTCCCGTGGTGCTTGCGGCAAAAAAAAGCATGGTTGCCGCAAGCTTGAATGGCACTTCCTTGTACATGCGGCATCTCGAGTTCTGCGTGTTGAAGGGCTGCTAGCAAGAGCTGTTCCGTCGGAAATAAATATAGAGAATCAACGACTGGCGGCAGTAAGCCATAGTCGTATCGCCCGATGGTGTAAGCAATTTCGACGCTCTACAACACAAGCCGGGCGGCCGCGCGTCAAGAGGATAGTGGCGCGGTCAAACCGAACCATCGAGCCACTTTTCTGTATAATTTTTTGGCTAAAGGCACGATAGTAATGAGCTAAGCGATGCAGACTCTCTACGACAAACTCTGGAACAGTCACGTCGTTCGACAGGATGACGACGGCACGGCGCTGCTTTACATCGACCGGCACCTGGTCCACGAAGTCACCAGTCCGCAGGCGTTCGAAGGGCTGCGTCTCGCGCAGCGCAAACCCTGGCGCGTCGATTCCATTCTGGCGGTGGCCGACCACAACGTGCCGACGACCGACCGCACGCGCGGTATCAGCGATCCGGTTTCGCGCCTGCAGGTCGATACCCTCGACCAGAATTGCGAAACCTACGGCATCGACGAATTCAAAATGAACGATGCGCGGCAGGGCATCGTGCACGTGATCGGGCCGGAGCAGGGCGCGACCTTGCCCGGCATGACTATCGTTTGCGGCGATTCGCACACCAGCACGCACGGCGCGTTTGCCGCATTGGCATTCGGCATCGGTACGTCCGAAGTCGAGCACGTGCTGGCAACGCAGTGCCTGCTGACCAAAAAAAGCAAGGCGATGCAGATTGTCGTGAATGGCGAACTCGCGCCCGGGATCGCATCGAAAGACATCGTGCTCGCGATCATCGGCAAGATCGGCACCGCCGGCGGTACCGGCTATGCCATCGAATATACCGGCTCTGCGATTCGCGCGCTCAGCATGGAAGCGCGCATGACGGTTTGCAATATGTCGATCGAGGCCGGCGCTCGCGCTGGCATGATCGCAGTTGACGACATCACGATCGCGTACTTGAAGGGCCGCCCGTACTCGCCGAAAGACGAACACTGGGAACGCGCGATCGCTTACTGGCGGACGCTGCGCAGCGACGATGGCGCCGTGTTCGAGAAGGTCGTCGAACTCGATGCTGCTTCGATCAAGCCGCAAATCACCTGGGGCACATCGCCGGAGATGGTCGCATCGATCGACGACCGCGTGCCGGATCCGGCGGGCGAGGCGGACCTGGGCAAACGCGAATCGATTTCGCGCGCGCTCGGTTACATGGGTCTCGCGCCCAATACCGCGCTTTCGGATATTCGACTCGACAAGGTTTTCATCGGCTCGTGCACGAATTCGCGGATCGAAGACTTGCGCCTCGCGGCGGACTTCGTACGCGGCAAACACATCGCCCCGAACATCAAGCTCGCGCTCGTCGTGCCCGGTTCAGGGCTGGTCAAGCGCCAGGCCGAAAGCGAAGGACTCGATCAGGTATTTCGCGCTGCTGGATTCGAATGGCGCGAGCCCGGTTGTTCGATGTGCCTGGCGATGAACGACGACCGGCTCGAGCCGGGCGAGCGATGCGCTTCCACATCCAATCGAAATTTCGAAGGCCGCCAAGGGGCAGGCGGACGCACGCACCTGGTCAGCCCCGGCATGGCTGCCGCTGCCGCAATCGCCGGGCATTTTGTCGATGTGCGCAATTTCCAGAACATATAAGAGGGCGAGATGATCAAGTACCTTTTCGCAGTTCTGTTGCTCGGGGCTTTTCTGGCCGGTTGCAACACTATGCAGGGCTTCGGCCGAGACGTCGAAAAACTCGGCGACAAGATCGAAGACAAAGCCAGTGAAAAAAAAGGTTATTGATGCAGAAAATCACACGGTTCGAAGGCCTGGTCGCACCGCTCGATCGAGCGAACATCGATACGGATGCGATCATTCCGAAGCAGTTCCTGAAATCGATCAAACGCAATGGTTTCGGCATCAATCTGTTCGATGGGTGGCGTTATCTCAACGAAGGGCGGCCCAGTAGCGATAACACCGGACGCCCATTGAATCCCGATTTCGTCCTGAATCAGCCGCGCTACCGCGGCGCCGAGGTACTGCTCGCGCGCGAGAATTTCGGCTGCGGTTCGTCGCGCGAACACGCGCCGTGGGCGCTGCTCGATTACGGTTTTCGCGCGGTGATTGCGCCGAGCTTTGCCGATATTTTCCGGCAAAATTGCTTCAAGAACGGCCTCCTGCCGATTGTGCTCGATCGCGCCGTTGTCGATCAATTGTTCCGCGAGGTTGTTGCGGCGCCCGGGTACCGGCTAACCATCGATTTGGCCAGCCAGACAGTTACCGCTCCCGGAGGTCGCAGCTTTGATTTCGCCATCGATGCGTCCAAAAAACACGCGTTGCTGAATGGTCTGGACGAGATCGGGCTGACATTGCAACGCGGCGACGAGATCAAAGCATTCGAATCGCGCCATCGCGCAAGTCAGCCTTGGTTGTTTTCCGCATAGCGGGCGAATTTCGAAAATCTCCGATGGCGTTTCCCTCCTCCGGCAGCATCATCGCACCCTAGTCTCGCCGCCCGCACGAAATGAGAATTGCAGTCTTACCCGGCGACGGGATCGGGCCCGAGATCACGGCGCAGGCTCTCAAGGTGTTGCAGGCCATGCCGCGCGCCGGCATCAAGTGCGAGTATCAGCAGGCGCCGGTGGGCGGCGCCGGGTACGACGCGGCCGGCGATCCTCTGCCCGAAGCGACGCTGCATCTCGCCGAGCAATCCGATGCCGTGTTGCTCGGCGCAGTCGGCGGCTATCAGTACGATCAATTGCCGCGTGAACAGCGTCCCGAGCGGGGTTTGCTGCGGCTCAGGAAATCGCTGGGCTTGTTCTCCAATTTGCGCCCGGCAAGGCTTTATGCGGAACTCAGCAGCGCCTCGTCGCTCAAGGCCGAAGTGATCGCCGGCCTCGACCTGATGATCGTTCGCGAACTCACTGGTGATGTGTATTTCGGTCAGCCGCGCGGCTTGCGCACCAACGCTAATGGCGAACGCGAAGGCTTCGATACGATGCTTTACAGCGAACCGGAAATTCGCCGTATCGCCCATGTCGGCTTTCAGACCGCCGCTGCGCGCGGCAACAGGCTATGCTCGGTGGACAAGGCCAATGTGCTTGAAACCAGCATGCTCTGGCGCGAGGTGGTGATCGAGGTCGCGAAGGATTACCCGGAGGTCCAGCTCAGCCATATGTACGTCGATAATGCCGCCATGCAGTTGGTGCGCAACCCGCGTCAGTTCGACGTGATCGTCACCGGCAATTTGTTCGGCGATATTTTATCGGATCAGGCCGCCATGTTGTCCGGCTCGATTGGGATGCTGCCGTCCGCCTCGCTGAATGAATCGGGCAAGGGACTGTACGAGCCTATTCACGGCTCGGCCCCTGACATTGCCGGCAAGGGCCTCGCCAATCCGCTGGCGATGATTCTTTCGGTCGCAATGATGATGCGCTACACTTTTCGCCGGCCGGAACTCGGCCGCGGCATTGAAGCGGCGGTCGAAAAGGTGTTGGCTCAAGGCTATCGCACGCCGGATATCTTCGAGCGTGGCGCGCGCAAGGTCGGCACCGAAGAAATGGGCGACGCAGTTGTCGCCGCTCTCAGGTTCAACTAGCCCGCCAATCCGCGCGCAGTCAACGCGCGAGGAACGTATACACCACAGACTCGCTACGCCGCTTAACCATTGCATTTCACGCTCCCAGTCAGAAATCACCATGCACAAAACATATAACGTGGCTGTACTCGGCGCCACCGGCGCCGTCGGCGAAGCGATGTTGTCAATACTCGAGGAAAGAAAATTCCCGATCGGCGAAGTATTTCCGTTGGCGTCTGCACGTTCCGCTGGCAGCAAGGTCAGTTTCAAAGGCCGAGACCTGACGGTTATCAACGTCGCCGATTTCGATTTCAGCCGGGCGCAGATCGGGCTTTTTTCCGCCGGCGCAAGCGTTTCGGAAAAATGGGCGCCGGTCGCAGCGCAGGCCGGCTGCGTTGTGATCGACAATACTTCGCAGTTCCGCTATGACGACGACATTCCGTTGGTCGTGCCTGAAGTCAACCCGCATGCGATTGCCGATTACGTTAACCGTGGCATCATCGCCAATCCAAACTGCTCGACCATCCAGATGCTGGTGGCGCTGAAGCCGATTTACGACGCTGTCGGTATTGCGCGTATCAATGTCGCGACCTACCAGGCTGTTTCCGGAACCGGCAAGGAGGCGATCGAAGAGCTGGCGGAACAGACCCGCGCGCTTTTCATGCAGCGCGAAGCGGTCGCCGAGGTTTACCCGAAACGGATCGCCTTCAACGTGCTGCCCCACATCGACGCGTTCCAGGACAACGGCTACACCAAGGAAGAGATGAAAATGGTATGGGAAACCCGGAAGATCATGGAGGACGAAGCGATACTGGTTAATCCAACGACGGCGCGCGTTCCGGTTTTTTACGGGCATTCCGAGGCCGTGCACATCGAGACGCTAAAAAAAATCAGCGCTGCCGATGCCACCGCGCTGCTGAAAAAGGCGCAGGGGGTGGAAGTTATCGATACCCGCGCTCCCGGAGGTTACCCGACAGCGCTGGATGCTGCCGGCCGCGATCCGGTCTATGTCGGCCGCATTCGCGAAGACATCTCGCATCCGCTCGGGCTGAACCTATGGGTCGTCAGCGACAATGTCCGGAAGGGGGCGGCCTTGAATAGTGTCCAGATTGCCGAAATTTTGATTGAGCGCTTTCCCGAATTTTCGCAGGGTCGCCAGCGTTTTGCCGCGATTGAGACGTAAGCTTAGCTTGAAAGCATAACTGTTTGATGCTATTTTGAAACTTTTTTGCTGGGTAATTCCGGAGGCGCCGTGCTAAGGACTTCATTGAGAGCCTGCCTAATGGCGGGCGTGTTGTTGCTTACCATCAGCACTACACATGCCGCGGGGTTGGGCAAGCTGACGGTGGCCTCAGCGCTTGGCCAGCCTTTGCGGGCTGAAATCGATCTGGTTTCGGTACAGAAAGACGAACTCGCCAGCCTGACCGCCCGGCTCGCTTCGCCCGACGCCTTCAAGCAGGCAGAGCTCGAATACACGGCCGCCCTTGCCAGTGTCAAAGTAAGCGTCGAGAAGCGGCCCAACGGGCAGCCATACATCAAGCTTACGTCCTCTCAGCCGATCGAAGAGCCTATCCTGGACGTTCTGATCGAGCTGTCGTGGGCGTCGGGTCGCCTGGTGCGCGAATATACGGCGCTGATGGATCCGCCCGAATACAACGCACCCGCAGTGGCGCCCGTCGCTAAACCGGAAACCCAGTCCGATCCGAAACCAGCAACGGCTGCAAAAACGCGGCCCAGCGGCAAAATTTCGCGCACGCCCGAAACTGCGCGGGAAGCAGGACCGGATGACGGAAGTGGCGGAAGTTATAGCGTGAAATCCGGCGACACTCTTGGCAAGATTGCACGTTCGAATAAAGTCGAAGGCGTCAGCCTCGAGCAGATGCTGGTCGGTCTTTATCAGAACAATCGGGGAGCCTTCGCGGGCAATATGAATCGCTTGAAGAGCGGCGCGATCCTGCGAGTTCCCGATCGCGAAACGCTTGCCGCGGTCGAGCCCGCCGGGGCCGTCAGGGAAGTAAAAGCACAGGCGGCGAACTGGAATGCCTATCGGCAAAAGCTCGCCGCTGCCGCGCAAGCTTCCACTCCGGCTGACGCTGCCGCACAAAGCGCGACCGGCAAAATCAACGCAACTGTTGAAGATCAGGCTGCGGTTACCGATCCCGGCCGCGAAGTGCTGAAACTCTCGAAAGGTGAGCAAAACATAGCCGATCCGAGCAGCACGGGCAGCGCAGGCGCTGGCGGCGCGGACCTCCGTGGTTTGCAAGATCGCCTGAGCAGCCTCGAAGAGGAGGCGACTGCTCGCGAGAAGGCGCTGCAGGAAGCCAACGAACGCGTTGCCCAATTGGAAGACAACATCAAGTCGATGCAGCGGTTGCTGGAAATCAGGAACGAATCGCTGGCCAACGCGCAAAATCAGGCCAAGGTAACAAATCAACCTGCGGTCGATTCTTCGACGCCGGCCACTTTGCCCGCCGCCGATGTGAACGCACCGGCGGCAGCCGCGGCGCCGGCTCCTGCGGCAACCACCGCGCAGCCGCAAGCCGGGCAACCGGTAGGTCAGGCCGACGTAGCGCCCAATCCAGCGGAGAGTAAAGCGCCGACTCCCGCGCTTCCCGTGGAGGAGCCTGGCCTCATCGCCCGCGTTCTGGAGGAGCCTTTGTACCTTGCGATTGGTGCGTTATTCCTTGTCCTGATCGCGTTTGCGGTCATGCGTTACAGACGTAGCCAGCCTGAATTCGAAAACAGCATCATGACCGGCGGCGATCTGACCGGGAATACCGTGTTCGGCGATAGCTCGGCTGGCGTTGTCGATACCAACGACAGCTCGCTGATCACGGACTTCAGCAAAGTCGGCCTCGAACATATCTCGACCGATGAAGTCGATCCGCTCGCCGAAGCAGAGGTCTATATCGCCTACGGCCGCGATGCGCAGGCCGAAGAAATTCTTAAGGAAGCGGCCAACCGGGATCCACAGCGTCACGAGATTCACCTGAAGCTGCTCGAAATCTACGCAATGCGGCAAAGCCTGGGCGCATTCGAAACGCTCGCCGGCGAGCTGTATGCAGCTTCCGAGGGTCAAGGAGATGTCTGGAGCAAGGCAGCCGAACTTGGGCGATCGCTAGATCCGGACAATCCGCTTTACGCGGGCGCACAATCCGCGGAGGCGAACGCATCCTTGGAAGGGGAAACGCAGGATTTTGTCCAAGGTGAATCGATCGATCAGGCTACCAGGAGCGAATTCGACTTCAACGCTGATCCTGTTTCGAATCCTTTATCGCGGCTCGACGCTGCCGCGATGGATTTCGACACCACCCCGGACAAGGATCGCACGGCGCAGACCGCAGTCGAATCGCGCAACAACCAGTCAGCGGCGATGAATTTCGAAGTCACGCCGATCGAGGAAACGGAAAAACCGATCGAGGCAGCAGCGGCGCCGGATACCATGATCGATTTCGATTTCGATCTGGGCGCGCCTGAGACGCGCGCCGCTACGGAAGACGATCCGATTACGTTAAGAGCCATCGAGGAAGACGAGTTCGCTCAGATATCAGCGCATGAAGAGAAGCCAGTTCAGATCTCGGCGCCCGAAGTGGCGGAACGCGAAGCCGCAGCTGGTATGCGGGCGGGCGAAACGGCTACCTTGGCACCGGCTTTTGACCTCGATTTTCCGCGTCAAGAGACTGAAGATAAACAAACGGTAATCGATGGCGATGACCGGTCTCGTCAAGATGATCCGAACGTAGCCGTGCACACCGACCTGTCGACCATCGATCTGAATTTCGACTCGTCTAGAACAGTGCAAGACAGAGCAGAAGCGCCGGTCGCGCGCAACGATCAGTGGTACGACGTCCAGACGAAGTTTGATCTCGCCAAAGCGTATCAGGAAATGGGTGACAAGGAAGGCGCGCGGGAGATTCTGCAGGAGGTCGTGCAGGAGGGAGACGCCGAGCAGCAGGCAAATTCAAAAGCGCTGCTCGCGAGCCTCGGTTAAGCGCAGCCCGCGGCGTTCGAATAGCCGCGGGCGTTTTGTTTGGGAAAAGTGTAGAAGGCGTTTGGTTCAAACCGGCTCTACCTCGCCGGTTTTGCTTGAAAGCCATTTTTCGTAGGTCCTCGCCTTCTCCGCTGATATCTGTTTGCCAGAATACTTCCACTGCTCTTGAGAATTGCGGCCGGCGTCGAATACGATGGCAGCGGTTTTTGCGGATGGCAAACCCAGCCGCGCCGATGCGGTGTGCAGGATGCAGTTGAATCTGCACTGAGCCAGATTGCGGGCCATCAGGTCACCGCCATATGTGCTGGCCGCACCGATTCCGGCGTCCATGCGCTGGCGCAGGTCATCCATTTCGATACCGAAGCAGTACGGCCGAACTCGGCCTGGACGCGCGGCGTTAACGTTCTCCTGCCGGCGGCCGTCGCAGTCGTCTGGGCGCAATCGGTCCCGATCGAGTTTCATGCGCGATTTCACGCAACCGAACGTAGTTATCGCTACGTGTTGTGCACTCGGCCTTTTCGACTGGCGCTCGAACGCAAGCGCGCAGGCTGGTATCATCGCGCACTCGATATCGACGCCATGCGCGGCGCGGCGCGCTACCTCGTCGGCGAACACGATTTCAGCGCCTTTCGCGCTGCCGAATGCCAGGCGCGTTCGCCGATTCGCGATCTTCGCTCCATCGAAATAGAACGTTACGGTGATTACATCGTTTTTGAATTCTCCGCCAACGCTTTTTTGCACCACATGGTTCGCAATATCGTCGGGTGCCTGGTTTACGTTGGCGCCGCAAGACATCCGCCGCAGTGGTTGCGGGAAGTCCTTACCGGGTGCGACCGCGGCGCTGCCGCACCGACTTTCAATGCCGCGGGACTATATTTGGCCGATGTAACATATGATCCAGGTTGGAATCTACCGGAGTTTCCGGCGCAAGGTTTTTCCGGCAATCTCGCGATCGCTACGAAGCGGTAGGATTGTTGGTTGATAACATGCCTTGCGCGGTAAAAATTTGCGGTATAACCAGCCGCGATGATGCGACCGCCGCAGTGAGGTTGGGCGCCCGGGCGCTCGGCTTCGTTTTTTATCGATCCAGCCCGCGCTTCATCAGTGCAACCGATGCCGCCGGGATCATCCGCGCTTTGCCGCCTTTCGTAACGTCGGTCGGCTTATTTGTGGACGCGCAGCAGGATGAGGTCAGAAGCGTGCTCGCTCAGGCGGCGCTGGATCTACTGCAATTTCACGGCGAGGAATCACCGGATTTCTGCGCACAGTTTGGCATACCCTACATCAAGGCAGTGCGCGTTCAGGCCGGAATGGATTTGCTACAATACGCGCTTCGCTTTTCCACTGCCAAGGCGCTTTTGCTTGACGCATTTGTGAACGGCACTCACGGCGGCACCGGTGTTGCGTTCGACTGGAATCTGATCCCTGGAGAATTACCGTTGCCGATTGTCGTTTCCGGGGGGTTGCACGCCGGCAATGTCGGCAACGCGATTCGCACGCTCAAGCCGTGGGCAGTGGACGTCAGCAGCGGCGTCGAGACTAAACCGGGTATAAAGGATCACGCCAGGCTCGCGGCATTCATGCAGGGAGTTCGTAATGCAAATCTATGATTTGCCCGACGCTCGCGGTCATTTCGGACAATACGGCGGCGTTTTCGTCGCCGAAACCCTGATGCATGCGCTCCACGAACTGGGCGCGCAATATCAGCGCTACCGCGACGATGCTGAATTCAAGTCGGAGTTCGAATACGAACTGCGGCACTACGTGGGCCGTCCAAGCCCGATTTATCATGCGAAACGCTGGTCGCGCGCACTCGGCGGCGCGCAAATTTTTCTGAAGCGCGAAGACCTGAATCATACCGGCGCCCACAAAATCAACAACACCATCGGCCAGGCGCTGCTTGCGCGTCGCATGGGTAAACCACGAGTGATCGCCGAAACCGGCGCCGGGCAGCACGGTGTCGCGACGGCCACTGTTGCGGCGCGCTATGGTCTTGAGTGCGTCGTCTATATGGGCTCCGAGGACATCAAGCGGCAGGCGACCAACGCGTACCGCATGAAGTTGCTGAATGCGACGGTAGTGCCGGTGGAATCGGGTTCCAGGACATTGAAAGACGCGTTGAACGAAGCGATGCGCGACTGGGTAACCAATATCGAAAACACTTTTTACATCATCGGTTCGGTCGCAGGTCCGCATCCGTATCCGATGATGGTGCGCGATTTCCAGTCGGTGATCGGACGTGAGTCGAAAACGCAGATGCTCGAACTCGCCGATCGCCAGCCTGACTATCTGATCGCCTGCGTTGGCGGCGGTTCGAATGCGATCGGCTTGTTCTACCCTTATTTGAACGACCACGATGTTCGCCTGGTGGGCGTCGAGGCTGGCGGGACCGGACTCCAATCGGGCAAGCATGCGGCCACGCTGTCTACGGGTACGCCCGGCGTTTTACACGGCAACCGCACTTATCTGATGCAGGACGCCAACGGTCAGATCACCGAGACGCATTCGATTTCGGCCGGGCTCGATTATCCGGGCGTCGGCCCCGAGCACGCGTGGCTCAAAGACTCGAAGCGCGCCGAATACGTGGCGGTCACCGACGACGATGCGCTTGCCGCGTTTCACGCTTTATGCAAATTCGAGGGCATCATGCCGGCGCTCGAATCCGCGCATGCGCTGGCTTATGCGGCAGCGCTCGCACCGCAGCTCGATAAAGACAAAATCCTGCTGGTCAATTTATCGGGCCGGGGCGACAAAGACATGAACACCGTGGCGCAGCTTTCGGGAATTACATGCTAGTGGCGCAAATGACCGGATCCGCCGGCGCAGCGGTTAAACCGCGCGTTACATCGAGAATCGGCAA
>JBGTFJ010000050.1:0-3609 GCA_041747355.1 Burkholderiales bacterium | reverse complement strand
AGACGCTCGAGGTGGACGGCCGCAAGGTTTACTACTGGGTTATTCCAAAAAAAGCGGATCGGCCGCCGATGCCGAAGTAGCGGCGATAACGACGCGAGAGGTTCATCGAAGAACGCAGCCCGGGAGCGTCGTCGCATCCACTCCCAAACCACTTTGGGAAGCTGTTCGCGTCAACAATGCCGGAGCGAGTCGTGGCGCTACGCTTCACTTAACTATGACTTTTTGCACTGGCCTTCAGTCCCCACCGACCTCGGCTAGCGTCCGAGCGCCTGAACCCGTGTCACACGAATGGCTGAGCGGGTCGGCGAATAAATAGCGTGGGATCTCAACCATAAGGAGTTCAGGTGTTTCGCACCGCTCTGCTTTTGAGCACGCTGTTCTTCCCTGATGGCTTACCCTGGTCCAACTTCGTACGCGATGTGCCGTATGTGCCGACACCTGAAGTCGTCGTGGAAAAAATGCTCGAAGTCGCCAAAGTCGGGCCCGGCGACTTCCTCTACGACCTGGGCTCGGGCGACGGCCGCATCGTAATCACCGCCGCGCAGAAATAAGGCACAACCGGAGTCGGCGTCGATATCGATCCGGAGCGCGTCGCTGAAGCGCATGTCAACGCCAAAGCCGCCGGCGTTACCGACAAAGTCACGTTCCAGGAAGGCGATCTATTCAAGGTCGATCTAAGCCGAGCCACGGTCGTTACGCTGTATCTGCTGCCGAGAATAAATTTGCAGCTGATGCCGAAATTGTTTGATGAGCTCAAGCCGGGCACACGCATCGTTTCGCACAGCTTCGACATGGGCGACTGGAAGCCGCTCAAAACGATCGAAGTAGACGGCCGCAAAGTTCACTATTGGGTCATTCCTGAAAAAGGGCAGCGCCCGCTGATGCCGAAGTAGCGATGATGCAGCGTTCGGAGATCGCCGGGTCGATCTTCGGTTATGATATTTTGCCCGCTTCAACCATCCGAGGTTTGTCATGCAATCACCGCTTTTCCGCCGCGTCGCGGCTGCCGTATTGGTTTCGCTTTTCGCCGCCGGCGTATTTGCCCAGGCGTAGCCTGCCAGGAAGGCCGAAGCAACCGAGGAGTACAAGCCTTCCAGCGGGCAGGAAGGCAAGGATGTCGTCTGGGTGCCGACCTCCCAGGCTCTCGTCGACAAGATGCTCGACATGGCGAAGCTCACGGCGAACGACATTCATTTCGATCTCGGCTCGGGCGATGGGCGCACGGTGATTACGGCAGCCAAGCGCGGCGCCAAGGCGACCGGCGTGGAATTCAATCCGGACATGGTGGCGCTCTCGAAGCGCAACGCGCAGAAGGAAGGTGTCGCTGGCCGGGCGACGTTCATCCACGGCGACATTTTCGAGACCGACTTCTCGAAAGCCACGGTGATCACGCTGTTCCTGCTGCCCGAGCTGAACGAAAGGCTGCGCCCCAAGATCCTCGACATGAAGCCTGGCACACGTGTGGTCTCCAACTCATTCCCGATGGGTGAATGGCAGGCCGATCAGACGCTCACCGTGAGCGAGGAAGAAGGCTGCAGCGCGTACTGCACCGCACATCTCTGGATCGTGCCGGCAAAAATCGAAGGCAAGTGGAAGCTGCCCGAGGGCGAGCTCACGCTGAAGCAGACGTTCCAGAAAGTCTCCGGCACACTCGGCGCGACCGAAATCAGCAAAGGCACGCTGCGCGCGGAACAGATCATTTTTAGCGCCGGCAGCGCTCAGTACACCGGCAAAGTAAATGGCGACACGATCACCGGCACGGTGAAATCCGGCTCGAGCAGCACACCATTCACGGCGACGCGCGTGGGCTCGTAGACTTACGCCGTTCGGGTGTACCAGGAACGATCTGCCGGTCCGAAACCCGGCTCACATTGCGGACCTGCTGAATCAGCCGCGCGCCGATTGCGGCGACTCACAACGACTCATTTCAGCTAATCGCAAATGTTCGACAAGCTCAACCGCGAACCGGGGACTTGATCAGAGCCTCCTCGGGTTGGTGCGAGTCAACCAAATTTCACGGAGAGTGAGTTGCCACGCGAAATCCTTGTATCGGTCATCACATGACCGGCGAAACGCATTTTCAACTCGCCAATTTCATCTGGGGCATTTGCGATCTTCTGCGCGGGCCTTACAAGCACAACGAATACCGTAAAGTCATTCTGCCTTTGACCGTATTGCGGCGTTTCGACTGCCTGCTTGCTCCGACCAAGGCGCGGGTTCTTGCAGAGCACGCGGCGATCAAGTCGAAACCGGACAACGTCGTCTTGAGCCTGCTGCGCAAGATCACCGGCCGTGCGTTCTACAACCTCTCCAAACTCGATTTCACGACGCTGCTCGACGACCCGAACCAGCTCGCGCCCAATCTCAACAGCTACATGACGGCATTCTCGCCGAATGTGCGCGCGATCATGGACCGCTTTGCCTTCGACCAGCAGATCACGCGCATGGCGGAGAAGAATCTGCTGTACGAGGTGATCAAGGCGTTCAACAAAATCGATCTCTCGCCCAAGCGCGTTGATAACTTGCAGATGGGCTACGTGTTCGAAGAGCTGATCCGGATCGGCGCCGAGCAGTCGAATGAAGAAGCCGGCGAGCACTTCACCCCGCGCGAAGTGATCAAGCTCATGGTCAATCTGCTTTTATCCCCCGAAAAAGATCTCGCTCGCAGCCACGTCGTGAAAACCATTTTCGATCCGGCGTGCGGCACCGGCGGCATGTTGTCGGTCGCCGAAAAATACATCCGCGACTTGAATGCCGACGCCAATCCGCTGCTCTATGGGCAGGACTGGAACGACGAAGCCTGGGCGGTATGCAAATCGGACATGCTCATCAAGGGCGAGGAAGCTGACAACATTATTCTCGGCGACACCTTCACCAAGGACGGACACGACCGCAACACTGACGGGCACAAGATCACCTTCGACTACATGCTCGCCAATCCACCGTTCGGCGTGGAGTGGAAACAGCAGCAGACATTTATCGAAAAGGAGAAAGAGTCGTTCGGATATGAAGGCCGCTTCGGCGCAGGACTGCCGCGCATCAACGACGGCTCGCTGCTTTTCCTTCAGCACATGCTGTCCAAGATGCGCCCGCTGGATAAAGGCGGCAGCCGCATCGGCATCGTCTTCAACGGCTCGCCGCTTTTCACCGGCGATGCGGGAAGCGGCGAAAGCAATATCCGGCAATGGATCATCGAGAACGATTGGCTCGAAGCCGTCGTCGCCCTGCCCGACCAGCTCTTCTATAACACCGGCATTTCAACTTACATCTGGATACTCACCAACCGGAAGGAGCCCGATCGCCAGGGCAAGATTCAACTCATCGACGCGCGCCAGTTATACGTGAAGATGAAAAAAAGCCTCGGTAACAAGCGCAACAAGATCGGCGACAAGAATGCCGGCGAGCCGGACCAGATTGGCGAGATCACGCGCATCCATGGCAAATTTCAAGACGGTGAGACGCGTACGTTCAATATCGATGGTCAAACCAAAACGCTGACCGTCAGTAAGGTCTTCGATAACGCCGACTTCGGGTTCAGCAAAGTCACTGTCGAACGCCCGCTCAAGCTCAACTTTCAAGCCAGCGGTGAACGCATCGCTCGATTGGAAA
>JBGTFJ010000049.1:0-4386 GCA_041747355.1 Burkholderiales bacterium | reverse complement strand
TAATGTTTCTGCACATGGTTTGGGCCTTGTCATGTGAATAAGTTGTCATTGGAACACACGCGCTCATGATCGGAGGCGACGAAACCGACACTCGCTCCTAATCAAGATCGCTACGCCAACCCAAGCATCGCGGCCATGCCGATCCGCTGGAGCTTCCCCGTCGCGCCTTTTGGGATTTCATCGAGAAACAAAATCTTGCGCGGCACTTTGAAATCCGCGAGATGCCGCGCAGCGAATTCGCGTACTTCTTTTTCGGTCGCGCTTTTTCCTTCGCGCAATACGATCGCGGCCGCGACGTCCTCGCCAAGCTTGTCGTGTGGCATCGCAAACGTGACGACTTGCTGCACGGCCGGATGATCCATCAGCACGTCGTCGACGTCGCGCGGTGAAATTTTTTCGCCGCCGCGATTGATGATTTCCTTGAGCCGCCCGGTGATCGAGAGATAGCCGTCGGCATCCATGACGCCCTGGTCGCCGGTGCGGAACCAGCCGTTGGTGAACGCTTCGGCATTCGCCTTTGGATTGTTTTCGTAGCCCGCAGTGACATTCGGACCGCGGATGACGATCTCGCCGGTTTCACCGTTCTTCAGCAACGCGCCCGATTCGTCCATCAGCGCCACTTCGGGCCCTGCCGCCACACCGACAGTGCCTGGCTTGCGCATTCCCGGCGCCAGCAGATTGCTGGCCATCTGGTGCGACGCTTCGGTCATGCCGTAGGACTCGATCACCCGCGTCTTGAATGCCGCCTCGAGCTCGTGCAGCACCTGCGGCGGCAGCGACGACGATGACGAACGGATAAAACGCAGCGGATGGGCGGCAATGATTTCGCGTTTGCGCTCGGCGCGGCTGAGTATTGCCTGGTGCATGGTCGGCACCGCCGTGTACCAGGTCGGCTTCGCATCTTCCATCCAGGTGAAAAACTTCAGGGCGTTGAAACCGGGCGTGCAGTAAACGCTGCCGCCGGCGGCGAGCGGCGCCAGTACAGCGGCGATCAAACCATGAATGTGAAACAGCGGCATCACGATCAACCCGCGATCCTCGGCGCGCAGCGCAAGCGTATTGCCGATATTGGAGGCCGAGACACAAATATTACGCTGGGACAGCGGCACGATTTTGGGCCGCGATGTCGTGCCAGACGTGTGCAACACCAGCGCGCTGTCTTCTGCCTGAGCATCGTCCTGAGCGTTCGCCTCAACATCGGCTTTTGCGGAGGCTCGCGTAGGACCACCATTGACGGCTGATCCGGCGCGATCTCCGTCCCCGACGAGATCGAATGCGCCGGCTGGTTGTTTCGGGTCCACGTACAAACGGACTACAGGAATATTCAACCTGGCTGCCACGGCAATCGCCGGCGACTCACTTCCCCGCTCGACAATCAGCAACCTGGCCTTGAGATCGGACAGATAGAATTCGAACTCCTCGGCGCGATATCCTGGATTCAACGGGGCGGCAGTCGCACCGCTTGCAATGCCCAGAAAGGCGGTCGCCATTTCGGGACCATTCGACAGGACAATGGCGACACGATCGTTGCGCTTGATGCCGAATCCGCGCAGCCGCCTTAACGACACCCTGACTTGCTCGCGCAAGCGGCCGAACGTCAATGGTGCGCGCGCTGGCGCAGTGATCGCGATGGCACTGTCAGAGCCGCGGGATAGCAGTTGGGCGAGCGTGGAAATCTGTGTCATGGCGATCGGAAAAAATGGTTTGTAGCGAAGGACGGAGATTTTGATTAAGCTTGGCCGCAGGTCGTCATTCTAAAACATAAACCGGAGGAACCATGCTTACCAAGCTCATTGCGACCCTAGCCGCCGCCGCGCTGATCGCGGTCAGTAGCGCACCCGCTTATGCGTGGGAGCCGACCAAGTCGGTCGAATTCGTGGTTCCGGCCGGCACCGGCGGCGGCGCCGACCAGATGGCGCGGCTGATCCAGGGCATGATCATCAAACACAATCTGATGACGCAGCCGATGGTTGTCGTCAATAAGTCAGGAGGCGCCGGGGCCGAGGGCTTCCTCGATGTGAAGGGTGCAAAGGGCAATCCGCACAAAATTATCATTACGCTTTCCAATTTGTTCACCACGCCGCTTGCGACCGGCGTGCCTTTCAACTGGACTGATCTGACACCAGTCGCCATGCTCGCGCTCGATGAGTTCGTGCTCTGGGTCAATGCCGATTCGCCTTACAAAACCGCAAAGGATTATCTCAATGCGGTCAAGGCCGGCGACAACAACCAGTTCAAGATGGCCGGCACCGGATCGAAACAGGAAGATCAGATCATCACCGTCGCGCTGGAAAAAGCGGCCGGCAAAAAGCTGACTTACGTGCCGTTCAAGGGCGGCGGCGACGTTGCCGTGCAACTCGTCGGCAATCACGTCAATTCGACTGTGAACAATCCGATCGAAGCGGTCGCGCATTGGCGCGGCGGAAAATTGCGGCCGCTGTGCGTGTTCGACGAAAAACCGCTGCCATATAAAACCAAGGTCACCGACACGATGGCCTGGAGCGACATCCCGACGTGCAGGCAATCGGGTATCGACGTCGATTATCTGATGCTGCGCGGTATTTTCATGGCGCCTGGCGTGACGCCGGAACAGGTCAATTATTACGTTGAGCTGTTCAAGAAAATTCGTGCGTTGCCGGAATGGCAGGAGTTTATGGAAAAGGGCGCGTTCAACCCGACTTTCATGGTTGGCAAGGAATTGGCTGGATGGGCGCAGAAAGCCGAGGCCACGCACAAGACGCTGATGCAGGAAGCCGGGTTTTTGGCGAAATAGCGCCTGTGCCATCGCCCGCCCCGATGGTTGCAGAATCGTTGCGACGGTGCCTGTCACGCTCATCCCAATGTCTTCCCTGGGGAGGATTAGGATGGGGTTAAAAACAACAATTTTCTCCACCCGAGTAATCGAGATCGTAGTCGCCGTAGCTCTGCTATGCGTCGCCGCGTTGGTAATTTACGACAGTCAGCGCGTCGGCGCGGGCTGGGCTTCCGACGGCCCCGAGGCCGGCTACTTCCCTTTCTATATAGGTTCGCTACTGTGCATCGCCAGTCTCTGGATATTGCTCCAGGCGATACTGCGGAAAACGGACGAGGTATTCGTCGCCCCCGATCGATTTCACCGCGTGCTGTCGGTTTTTATTCCGGCAGTGGTCTACGTCGCGGTAATTTACTTGGCCGGGATATATGTCGCATCGGCTTTCTTCCTCGCGATGTTTATGCGTTGGCAAGGCAAGTTCGGCTGGCGCACGATAGCTCCGGTCAGCGTACTCGTGCCTGCCGTTTTGTTTCTTCTGTTTGAAGTCTGGTTTCTGGTGCCGCTGCCGAAAGGGCCGCTTGAGAATCTGTTCGGGTACTGATGCCGATCCCTAATCCGCAAGATCCCGGATACTGATCCAGATGGAGGAATTTTCCAACCTGCTGCACGGCTTCGCGGTCGCGCTGACCTGGCAGAATCTGCTGTTCATGTTCGTCGGGATTTTGCTCGGCGTGCTGATCGGCGTGCTGCCGGGGTTGGGCGGCGCCAACGGTGTCGCGATCCTGCTGCCGCTGACCTTTTCGATGCCGCCGACGTCGGCCATCATCATGTTGTCGTGCATCTACTGGGGGGCGCTGTTCGGCGGCGCGATCACGTCGATCCTGTTCAACATCCCGGGCGAACCGTGGTCGGTCGCGACCACGTTCGACGGCTATCCAATGGCGCAGCAGGGACGCGCTGGCGAAGCACTGACGGCGGCATTTACGTCGTCGTTCGTCGGCGCTCTGTTTGCGGTTATCGTCATCACCTTTCTGGCGCCGCTGGTCGCGAGGTTCGCGCTGCGATTCGGGCCAGCCGAATTTTTTGCCGTGCAATTGCTGACGTTCTGCAGCTTCGTCGGCCTCGCGCGCAGCAGCCCGGCGAAAACCATCGCGGCGATGATGCTCGGCTTCGCATTGGCGTCGGTCGGGCTCGACACCGTCACCGGAACCCTGCGCATGACGTTCGGCACCACCGAACTGTTGCGCGGTTTCGATTTCCTGATTGCCGTGATCGGCCTGTTCGGCATCGGCGAAATCCTGCTGACCATGGAAGAAGGCCTTGCCTTCAAAGGCGTACGCGCCAAGATAAATCCGAAAGTCGTATTACACACGTGGGCGCAGTTGCCGAAATACTGGATGACCGCATTGCGCGGAACACTGATCGGCTGCTGGATGGGCATCACGCCGGGTGGTGCTACGCCGGCATCGTTCATGAGCTACGGTGTCGCGAAACGTATGTCGCGCGACGGACACAAATTCGGCACCGGCCAGATCGAAGGCGTGGTCGCCCCCGAAACTGCCGCGCACGCCGCCGGCACCAGTGCGCTGTTACCGATGCTGACGCTCGGCATCCCCGGCTCGCCGACCGCCGCC
>JBGTFJ010000048.1:0-8162 GCA_041747355.1 Burkholderiales bacterium | reverse complement strand
GCGGGCGGACCGGGTGCTGCGCTGTACGCTGATCGAAGAAAGCGGACAGCGCCACGACGGATCTTTTGTTCCGGCCGATCTGGACGTGCTCGCGCGGCGCTGGATCGGCGACGCGCGCTATGCGCGATTCAGCTACAGGTTGCCGCAAACGCCGGCGCCCGGCTATCACCGCTTCAGCCTCGATGACCCGGCTGCGGCGATGTCGCTGATCGTGGCGCCCGAGCGCTGTTACCTGCCCGATGCGCTCGAGAACGACGCGCGTCTGTGGGGTGTGTCGACACAGCTTTACGCGCTGCGCTCGGCACGCAACTGGGGCATCGGCGATTTCACCGATTTGCGCGAGCTGTTGAAGATTTGCAATAGCGCGGGCGCAGCTATTGTCGGGATCAATCCGCTGCACGCGTTGTTTCCACACAACCCGATCCACGCCAGCCCGTATAGCCCGTCGTCGCGCCTGTTCCTGAATTATCTGTACCTCGATATCGAAGCGATCGCGGATTTCAACGAGAGCCAGGCGGTGCGCGAGTTCGTCTACGCGCCCGATTTCGCGCAAAGATTGCAGGCTTTGCGGCAGACCGAGACCGTCGACTATCGGGCGGTCGCGGCGGTCAAATTCCCGGTGCTCGAAATGCTGTACAAGCACTTCGCCGCGCAGCATCTTGAAACGCCAGACGCCGGCGATACCGCCGTCGCGAAAACCGCGCGCGGGAAAACCTTCCTCGAATATGCGAATCCCGATGACCATGGCGCGCTGGAGCGCCATGCGCTCTTCGAGACGCTGCAGGAACATTTTTTTGCAGCGGATAACACGATCTGGGGATGGCCGGTCTGGCCAGAGGCGTACCGCGATCCGGACGGCGCTGCGGTTGCTGCGTTTTGCGCCGAACATCACGAGCGCATCGGCTTTTACAAATATCTGCAATGGCAGGCAGAAATCCAGTTCGAGGCTGCAAACAAACTTTCCGCCGAACTCGGTCTCCTGGTCGGCCTGTATCAGGATCTGGCGCTCGGCGTCGACCGCGCCGGCGCCGAGGCGTGGGCCAACCAGGGCGTTTATGTGCTCGATGCAAGCGCCGGCGCACCGCCCGATGAATACACGCCGGAAGGGCAGAACTGGGGCCTGCCGCCGTTCGACCCCTATGCCTTGCGGGCAGCCGCGTACGCGCCATTCATCGCGATCCTGCGCCATACCATGCGCCACGCCTCGGCGCTGCGTATCGATCACGTCATGTGCCTGCTGCGGCTCTATTGCATCCCGCAAGGCGGGAGCGCCGGCGCGTACGTCTATTATCCGCTGCACGAACTGCTGGCCATCGTCGCGCTGGAAAGCCAGCGCAATCGCTGCATGGTGATCGGCGAGGATCTCGGTACCGTTCCCGAAGAAATCCGCGGCGCGCTGCAGCCAGCCGGCGTGCTGTCTTACCGCCTGTTTCATTTCGAGAAGGAGGCTGGCGATCGCTTGTGTCCGCCATCCGCTTATCCGCGCCAGGCGCTGGTCGCCGCTGGCACGCATGATCTGCCGACGCTCGCCGGATTCTGGCTCGGGCTGGATCTGTCGATGCGAAGCTCGCTCGGCCTGTTCCAAAACGAGGCACAACGCGCGCAGCAGGTGCTGTCGCGGGCAACTGCGCGCTCGGCCATTCTGCTCGCGCTCGAGCGGGAAGGCTTGTTGCCGCAGGGCATGGTTGCCGATAGCACGCCGCCGGCCGCGATGAGCCCCGAACTTGCGCTTGCCATTCAGACATTTCTGGCTCGCACGCCATCGATGATCATGATCGCGCAGATCGAAGATATCGGCGGGCCGGTCGAGCAGATGAATTTGCCCGGCACGACCAATCAGTATCCGAACTGGCGGCGCAAAAACACGCTTGATCTCGAGCGCCTGAGCACAGAGCCGCGCTACAGCGCGCTTGTCGAAATGTTGCGGCGCGAGCGTGGCGTGGTGACGCGGCGCGCCGAACCCGATAGCGCGCGGAAAAGCAGCCCGGTGATTCCGCTAGCGACCTACCGCCTGCAATTCAATCGCGACTTTACGTTCAACCACGCCAATCGCCTGGTGCCGTATCTCGCGCAACTCGGGATTTCGCACATCTATGCATCGTCGTATCTGAAGGCGCGGCCGGGCAGCACGCACGGCTACGATATTATCGATCACCAGTCGTTCAACCCCGAGATCGGAACGCCGGCCGAATTTGCGCGACTGGTCGCGACCCTGCGCCGGCACGGCATGAACCAGGTTCTCGATATCGTTCCCAACCATATGGGAATCGGCGGCGCCGATAACCGCTGGTGGCTCGACGTGCTCGAAAACGGGCCGGTCTCCGAATACGCCGATTTCTTCGATATCGCCTGGGCGCCGCTCAAGGACGAGCTGCGCGGCAAAGTGCTGCTGCCGATCCTCGGCGATCATTACGGCGCCGTGCTCGATCGCGGCGAGCTGAAGTTGTGCTTCGAGTGCGAACGCGGCGAATTCTACGTCGCCTATTACCAGCACCGCCTGCCGATCGATCCGCGCCAGTATCCGAACATCCTCGGCGTGTACAGCGATCGGCTGGCTGCCCGGCTCGGGCCGGATAACAGCAACGTTATCGAATTCCAAAGCCTGATCACAGCCTTCGCGCTGCTGCCCGGCGGAAGCGAAACAGCGCCGGAAAAAATTGCCGTGCGCAGCCGCGATAAGGAACTTCACAAGAAAAGGCTGGCCGCGCTGTGCAATGAATCCTCGGCGATCGCGACCTCGATCGAAGAAAATGTCGGGGCGCTGAATGGCAACCCCGATCAACCGGACAGTTTGCGCGATTTGCACAAGCTGCTGGAAGCGCAGTCGTACCGGCTTGCGTTCTGGCGTGTGGCGTCGGAGGAAATCAACTACCGGCGCTTCTTCGATATCAACGATCTGGCTGCACTGCGCATGGAGCGGCCCGAAGTGTTTCGCGAGACGCATAGTCTGGTTTTCGATCTGCTGGCAAGAGGCGACATCGAAGGCTTGCGCATCGATCACCCGGATGGTTTGTACGACCCGGCAGCCTACTATCGGCGCTTGCAGGAAGCAGCGCCAGCCAATTTTCGGAAAACCGGCGGCCAGGGCGCCGACAACGGCAAATCGCTGTACGTTGTCGCCGAAAAGATCCTCGCGGTGCACGAGCAGTTGCCCGAAAGCTGGGCGCTGCATGGCACCAGCGGCTACGACTTCGCAAATTTGGTCAATGCACTGTTCGTCGATCAGACCAGCGAATCGTCGTTGTCTCGCACATATTCGCAATTCATCGGCGGTGAACGCACCGATTTCGACGAGTTGGTCTACGCCAGCAAGATACGCATCGCGCGGGGCGCTATGGCCGGTGAACTGAATGTGCTCGCCAATCTGCTGAATCGTATTTCCGAATCGAGCCGTTACACGCGCGATTACACGCTGTCGAGTCTGCGCGCCGCGTTGCTGGAAGTCGTCGCGTGTTTTCCCGTCTATCGCACCTACGTGACGGAGCGCCGCGTGCGTTCCGAAGACCGGCGTTATATCGAATGGGCGATCGGCGCCGCGCGCAAAAAAAGCAGCGCGACCGATCTCGGCGTGTTCGATTTCATTCAGGCCATGCTGCTGCTCGAATTCAAGCCGCGCGCCGATGCCGCGTACCGCGCCGCGGTGACGCAGTTCGCCATGAAGTTTCAGCAGTTCACCAGTCCGGTAATGGCCAAGGGTTTCGAAGACACCGCGCTTTATATCTATCACCGCCTGACCTCGTTGAACGAAGTCGGTGGCGATCCGCGCCGCTTTGGCATCTCAATCGCGGCATTCCATTACGCCAATCAGCAGCGCGCGCGGCAGTGGCCGCACGCGATGCTCGGCACCTCGACGCACGACAGCAAGCGCTCGGAGGACGTGCGCGCCCGCATCGACGTTCTGAGCGACATGGCCGGCGAATGGCAAACGCGCGTCGCACGCTGGAGCCGCATTAATCGCAGCCGCAAGGGCAGGGCAGGCGGCCGCGCGGCGCCGAGCAAAAATGCCGAATACCTGCTCTATCAAACGCTGACCGGAAGCTGGCCGATCGAGGAAATGGACGAGGCTGGCCGCCAGAACTATGCCGAACGCATCACAGCCTACATGATCAAGGCCGCGCGTGAATCGAAGACCAACACCAGCTGGCTGAATCCGGATGAAGCCTATGAAGACGGCATGAAACAGTTCGTCGCATCCGTGCTCGCCGATCCGCAAAAAAATCTGTTCCTCGCCGATTTTGTTCCGTTTCAGCAGCGCGTATCAAACCTCGGGTTCTACAACAGTCTGAGCCAGTTGTTGTTGAAGATGACGGTTCCGGGGGTGCCGGATTTCTATCAGGGCAACGAGACCTGGGATTTCAGCCTGGTCGATCCGGACAACCGGCGCGCAGTCGATTACGCGCGGCGCAGTTCGATGCTCGATTCGCTATGCAATCGGCATGGAGAAGACGACAGCGCATCGACTGTCAACGACGCCAAGCTGGCGCTGGCCCCGGAGCTCGTCGCAAATATGCACGACGGCCGCATCAAGTTATACGTGACCGAGCAAGGGCTGAAAACGCGGGCGCGTTTTGCCGAATTGTTTCAGGAAGGCGATTATTTGCCGCTGGCAAGCGAGGGGTCGAAGGCGCAACATATTTGCGCTTTTTCACGTTCGCACCAAGGAACGCAGATTATCGTTGCCGTGCCGCGGCTGGTTTGCGGCCTCTTTGCAGCTTCAGGCGTAGCGCCGGAGGGGCCGCCTGCGACGCAAGTGTGGGAAGAAACAACGATCCAGTTACCGGCCGGCGATGGAGCAGGGCGCTACCGCAGTGTGTTTACCGGCGAGCTTATCGAGAGTGAACAACGCGGCGGCAACCGCGCCATTCGGGCCGCGGCCTTGTTCGAAAATTTCCCGCTCGCCTTGCTCGTCGGTTACTGAGGAGGACCCACACTAAGTCGTGCAAACAGCCGCAAGGCTCTGATCAGATCCTTCGTTCGTGCGTTCCCCTTTGGAAAAAGGGGCAGGGGAATCTAGCGGCGGTAAATTCCCCTGGGTTCCTTTTGTTAACCGACGCGTTCGCTCGTACCCGGCTTGACCGCGATGTACAGCGTGTTTTCGCCGCGTCGCACGAGGAGGGCCACCGGTTGTTCGGTGCTGTTTTGACCGACCAGCTTGTCGAACTGCTCGGCGCTGCCGACTTCCTTGTCATTGACCGCGAGGATCACATCGCCTTCGCGGATCCCGGCCTTGGCTGCCGAGCCCTGCACCGACTGTACGATCAACCCAATCGACTTGGTCTGAGTACGCTGTTCGGGGCTCATCTCGTTTAACACCAGACCGAGACGATTCGCTGTGCGCGTCGGCGCCTGCTCGGCGCGCTCGGCGACCTTCTCGGATGGTATTTCGCCAACGACGACCTTGATGTCCTGCGTGGCGCCATCGCGCCAGACCTGAACATTGGCGGTGCTTCCCGGCTTGGTCGTGCCGACAATGCGCGGCAGCTCAATCGAACTTTCCACGTCCTTGCCTTCGTATTTCAGAATCACGTCGCCGCGCTTCAGGCCCGCTTTTTCCGCCGGACTCCCTGGCTCGACCGACGCAACCAGCGCGCCATTCGAATCTTTCAAGCCAAACGATTTCGCCAACTCAGTCGTCACCTGCTGAATGACAACGCCGAGGCGGCCCCGCGTAACCTTGCCCGTGGCCTGCAATTGCTTGCCGATATCCATCGCGACTTCGATCGGGATCGCGAACGAAACGCCCTGGTAACCGCCGGTCCGGCTGTATATCTGCGAGTTGATTCCGATCACTTCACCCTTCAGATTCAACAGCGGTCCGCCGGAATTCCCCGGGTTGACGGCAACGTCGGTCTGAATGAACGGCACATAGGAATCGTCGGGCAGGGAACGGCCTTTGGCGCTGACGATGCCGGCCGTCACGCTATTGGCAAACCCGAACGGCGAACCGATCGCCGCCACCCACTCGCCGACCTTGACGCCGCCCGAGTTGCCGATCGTGACTTTCGGCAGATTTTTCGCATCGACCTTGATCAAGGCGACATCGGTGCGTTTGTCGAAACCGATGACCTTGGCCTTGTACTCTGCCTTGCCGTCCGCCAGCTTTACCGTTACTTCATCGGCATCGGCCACGACATGCGCGTTGGTCAGGATATAGCCGTCTTCACTGATGATGAAGCCCGAACCCAGGCCCTGCGCCTGGAACTCCCGCGGGTCGGAACCGGGTGCTTCAGGCGCCTGACCAGGTCCCCCTGGCAAACCTGGGACACCTGGACCGGGACGTGCTCCGGGTGGTGCGAAGCGCTTGAAGAATTCAAAGAACGGGTCGTCTTCGGACAAGCCGGGGATCTGCGGCATGCCGGCCTTGGCGGTGCGGGTGGTGCTGATGTTGACGACGGAATCGCCTTCTTCCTCGACCAGCGACGCGAAATTCGGCAGGCGCTCGGGTGGGAAGACGTTCTCGCCGGTTTGCTGCGCCGGTCCAATGGCGAGAGCCTGCGACATCGGCGATCCATTCGGTGAACATGCCACGAGGCCGACAGACAGTGCGGCGATGGCGGCGGCCAGCTTTGTACTTCTGAACATTCAACTTCTCCTAGAAAATGAGAAACGCACACCGGTTTGAGCCCTTACATCCTGAAATGTTCATCCGCGCCAAATCATCGGCGGAGTGCGTTCTGAATCAGGCTATCGACCTTGACAACGCCTCTGACTGTCGCCGGCGCAGCTAAGTTCAGACCCGGCGCCGCCCGCCCGGCAGAGAATGCGTGCGCCGGTTTTGCTGGCTTATAATAGCGATCCTTTTACTATGATCCCTTCGATGCGGCCTTGAATTGTGTCTCCGGTATCGTCCGCATGGGTTTTAACCGCAGGTTATGAACTGGTTCAATTACGCATCTCCACAAAACTTTTATGCACTGGCAGGCAAGCTCACACCATGGTTCGCGGTCGCCGCTGCGCTATTGACCGTCGCAGGTCTGTACATCGGCTTTTTCATCGCGCCGACCGATGCGCAGCAGGGCGAAGCCTATCGCATCATATTTATCCACGTGCCGGCGGCCTGGATGTCGATGCTGATCTATGTGGTGATGGCGGTCTGGGCCGGCATTGGTTTCGTGCTGAACACGCGCCTGTCATCGATGATGGCAAGCGCGCTGGCGCCGACCGGCGCGATGTTTACCTTTATCGCCCTCGTTACCGGCTCGGCGTGGGGCAAACCGACGTGGGGAACCTGGTGGGCTTGGGATGCGCGTCTGACGTCGGAATTGATTCTGCTGTTTCTCTATCTCGGCTTTATCTCGCTGCAGGCGGCAATCGACGATCCGCGCCGCGCCGACAAGGCCGGCGCTCTGCTCGCACTGCTCGGTATCGTCAACATCCCGATCATTTATTTTTCAGTACAGTGGTGGAACACGTTGCATCAGGGCGCGTCGGTGAGCGTGACTTCGGCGCCAACCATGGCGACCACCATGCTGACCGGCATGCTGGTCATGACATTCGCATTGTGGAGCTACAGCATTGCGGTTGTGCTGGCTCGCGTTCGCTGCATCATCCTGGAACGCGAAAGCCGTACTGCGTGGGTCCGCGGTTTGCCAGCGGGCGGCATGACCACGACGGCATGAACCGGTCAACATGAACTGGACGAGTTTCAGTGATTTTTTTGCCATGGGCGGCTATGGGCTTTACGTCTGGGGCTCGTATCTGGCTACACTCCTCGCGATCGCGATCGAGGTGTTGTCACTCAGCTCCCGGCGACGAACTATCCGCCTGCGTCTAAGTCGTATGCGCGACCGCTAATGAAAGTTCGCCCAGTGAATGCGCCGATCGATGTCGGCGGCGCGATCGAACCAGGATGCCCATGAAACCCAGGAACAGAAAATTCGCGATCATAGCCGGCGGGCTCGGCGCCCTCGGCATTGCTGTCGCGCTGGTATTGAACGCTTTCGAAGGCAACCTCGTATTCTTTTTCACGCCGACCCAGATCGTTGCCCGCGAAGCGCCGCAAGGGCGAAATCTGCGCCTCGGTGGCATGGTCGAAAATGGCAGCGTCAAGCGCGCAGACGATGGCCTGACTGTGCGCTTCATGGTTACCGATACGGTGAACCGCATTCCCGTCGTCTACACCGGCATCCTTCCCGATTTGTTCCGCGAGGGCAAAGGTGTGG
>JBGTFJ010000047.1:0-3122 GCA_041747355.1 Burkholderiales bacterium | reverse complement strand
TCGTTGTCGCGTTGAAAGAAGGGGGCGGTCGAAGGTTCTCTACTGAGAGTTTCATTAATCATGAGGCACTCATTTCCTTTTCTTTCGTGGATCTTAATGATCGAGCGGCGCGATCACGATGCGCTCGCCATCGAGATAGATCTGCGCCGGCCGGCCCTGGATTTCGGGGCCCAGCGCGCTTTCGAACACGCGGAAGCAGCCGGCGATCGAGACGAGTTCGGCTTCCATAGACAGCGTAAAGATGCGCGCCTCGGTATCGCCTTTGAGGCCGGCGAGCGCGCGGCCGCGCAGCGGACCATAGACGTGAATGCTGCCCGCCGCCATGACTTCGGCGCCGGCATTGACGCCGGCCAGCAGCGTGAGATCGCCGTGCGCGGCAAACACACGCTGGCCGGTGCGGACCGGCGTATGAACAATCTGAACGGCGGAGTGGGGCGAGGCGGACGGCGCGGTTTTTTTTTCCGCCGATTCCCTGGCGGGCTGCGGTTCCGGTTGCGCTTCGAACGCAGCCTCGGCAGTTCGCGCCGAATCCGTCTCCGTGCTTGTCTCTAAAGTCGCCTCCGAAACTGCCTTCAAGGCGGGTGGCGGCCGGCTCGCAGCACCTCCGCTTTTTAGCGCCGGCAGACCGGCGTCCCGCGCCGCCTGTTGTTGTGCCTCGCTGCCGTTGCAGACGCCGATCACGACGAGCCCGAGTTCGCGCATCATCGTCAATATCGCGAGGAAATCGGGCTTCGAGTCTTTCTGCTCGTTGTCGTTCTGCTCGATATCCTTCAGATCCAGCACCAGCGGGTCGCTCAGAAAATCCCGCAAGGTCGCCAGTTGCTTGTCCAACTGAGCGCGAATCGTTTCAACATCCCCGCACTTCAGGCGCAGCGCCATCAGGCCGAACATCGATCCCTTGATTTCGTAGGCTTTGCCGATCGCGGGCGCTTGCTCTGCAGCGGGCGGCGCGGAAGCCGGCGGCGGTGAGGAAGCGGGCCTATTCTTCATCGAAGAAGCTCAGGCACCGCAGGACAGGGTTTAGCGCAGGAGTGCGGCGAAGAACTTCGTGAAGGTGTTGAGATACACCGCGCCGCAGTCGAAAATCTAGCGTGATCGGATGACAAAATCAGAATGGAAATTCTCGAAGGGCTCGTCATACCCGGAACGCGGGCCTCGGAAATCATGCATCCACTCTACGCGCGCAAAGTACAAATGTAAATATTAAATCATACATTATGTGGTATGAGAAAAAGCGGCTTATACTACCTATTGCGCTTTCCTGCGTAACCCGCAAAACGCCTTTTTTCAGAGGGCCAGGCCGATGCCTAAGCTGATGAATCAAAAGCCCTGCACGAAGACCTCATCGCCGAACTCGAACGCGACGCGCTGACATGGACCAAACTTTCAATAACAAAGCTGATCTGCTCCGTCCAATGCGACGCACATGGGCGCGTCGCCGAAATCGCCTGCGAAGGACGCAGCTTTGAAGATATCAGCTTTTATATTTCCGGCTGCTGCGAGGAATCGGGTGCGGCGGCGAAGGCCAGGCTCGGCTAAAACCTCTGGCCAAGTTCATCCCGCGAACCCGGTTTGAAATTCGCCCTTTCTTCCAGCACGGATATACAATAGTTGACTTGTATATCTAACGGGGAGCTATCATGCAGGTATCGAAATGGGGCAACAGCCTGGCCTTGCGCCTTCCTGCGGCCATCGTTGAGCTGTTAGGGCTGCAAGAGGGCGACGATATTGAAATCGTGGTCGCCGGCGAGCGCAGCTTCGAAATCCGCAAAGTGCCCGAAGCACGGGAATTGCTGGCTCGCGTGCGCGCGCATCGTGGCCGTTTGCCCGCCGATTTCAAATTCGACCGGATCGAAGCCAGCGCGCGCAAGCGATGAACGCGGTGTTTTTCGATACAAACGTTTTGCTTTACTTGCTTTCGGCCGACGGGGAAAAGGCGGACCGGGCAGAGAAGCTTGTGATGGCCGGCGGAGTGATCAGCGTGCAGGTGCTGAACGAGTTCGCGAGCGTCGCCACGCGAAAACTCGCAATGCCAGGGAATGAGATTGACGACGTGTTGCAAACGTTGTGCGCTCTATGCGTGGTCCAGCCGCTGACGATAGAAACTCACGAACGAGGTCTCGCTATCGCGCAACGATACGGATTTGCGATTTATGACGCAATAATAGCGGCGAGCGCTTTGCTCGCGGATTGCTCGACCCTGTATTCGGAAGATTTTCAGGATGGCCAGCGTCTCGAAAAAACACTCGTGGTTCGTAATCCTTTTACGGCACTGCGGTAGATTCGAATAGGAGGAAACCATTCATGAGAATCGTAAATCTCGCGACAGCAAAAGCCCGACTCAGTGAGTTGATCCATTCTGCCGAAAGCGGCGAAGAAATCCTGATCACCCGTCACGGCCAACCCGTTGTGCGGCTCGCGTCTGTGGATCAGCCCAAGCGGTCGATTGCCTCGCCCGCCGCCTTCCGGTCCAAGCTGCCGGGCTGTCAAAAGATAGCGTTGCTTTGGTTCGCTCTGTCCGAAACGAGGGCGCTAGACCCGCCTTATCTCGATGAGGCAATGACGACAACCTAGGAAAAATCAGCCATTCATGTTCGAACAAGCCTTCAAAAACATCGACGACGCGGCGCAGGGAAGAGTTCTCGGGCCAGGTTCGGAAGCGGGAATTCCCCGAAGAGATCAACGCGGTCGTGGAGCGATTGTTTTACGGTGAAGCGAAATCTTCGGCGCCCGCAGGCGGGAAGCCGCAATCGCCGAAACGCAAGCCTGCCGCGAAACGATAGCAACATGCGTCTGCTGCTTCGATACGTGCATCATCTACGTTTGTCGTAAACGCACCGAAAAGCTGAAGCCTGTAAGCCGGGCTTGATGCGCCGTGAGGTGATAGGAATTTTTCATGCTCGCATCGCTGCTCTCCTCTGAGATTTCAGTGCCCGCTAGCTTGGCGCTGGTGCTGGTAATTGTCATCGTGGCACTTGCGCTCGTGGTCTGGTCGGTCAAGCGGCACGGCGATCCCAGGCTCGAAATCGAATGCAGCGAGCCGCTCGATGCGTTGATGCCGTCGGTCAGCGGACTCACGCATGGTGTCTGCATCGAGGGCAACGCGGTCGAGATCGTCGAGA
>JBGTFJ010000046.1:0-6056 GCA_041747355.1 Burkholderiales bacterium | reverse complement strand
AACAAGGACAACCAGGAAGACAAGGAACCGCTGTTCGATACGGTCGATACGCTGACGGCGACGCTCGCTGTATTTGCCGACATGTTATCGGGTTTGCGCGTCAACGCGGATGCGATGCGGGCGGCGGCGCGGGAAGGTTATGCCACGGCGACCGATCTCGCCGATTATCTGGCCAGGAAAGGCCTGCCGTTTCGCGATGCCCATGCCGCGGTCGCCAAGGCGGTGCGAGTCGCCACCGAAGGGGGGCACGATTTGAGCGATCTGCCGCTGCACCAGTTGAAGCAATTCTCGCCACTGATCGAAAACGACGTCTACGCGGTGCTGACCCTGGAAGGCTCCTTGACGAGCCGCGACCATATCGGCGGCACCGCCCCGAATCGGGTCCGCGCGGCGATCAGCAAGGCGCGCGCGTCTCTCGATTCGGTCCAGGTGGACGACCAATAGCGCCCGCCCGATCGGCGTCATGGTTTGGGACGACATTGCAGCGGCGATACGCGCTGAGACAGGCGTTGCCTTTTCTGTCGAGCGAAAGATCAGCATCGGCGGTGGCTGCATCAACACTGCTTATCGCATCGATGGCTGCGGGCAACGCTATTTTGTCAAGCTGAACGATAGGGCGAAAGCCGCGATGTTCGCAGCCGAAGCGGCGGGGTTATGCGAAATCGCGCAAACCCAGGTCTTGCGCGTGCCGCATCCTATATGCCAGGGCGTGAATGCCGGGCAGGCATGGCTGGTTCTGGAATATATCGAGCTCAGCAGAAGTCATGCCGGCAGCATGCGCGAACTCGGCGCCGGACTGGCGCGCATGCACGAATCCACTGCGCCACGCTTCGGCTGGCATCGCGACAACACCATAGGCGCAACGCCGCAAATCAATACGCAAAATGGCGACTGGATTGCATTCTGGCGTGATCATCGACTTGGCTATCAACTGCAGTTGGCGGCTGCCAATGGGCATGGCGGACGCCTGCAGAAAAACGGTGAACGTTTGCTTGCCGGAATGACCGCGTTGTTCGCCAGCCATAAGCCACGACCGAGCTTGCTGCACGGCGATCTGTGGGGCGGAAACATCGGCTTTACCAGCGATGGGAAACCGCTGCTGTTCGACCCGGCCGTATACTACGGCGATCGCGAAGCCGATCTCGCCATGACCAAATTATTCGGCGGCTTCAGCGCCGATTTTTACGCTGCCTATCGCGAGTGCGCGCCGGTCGATGCCGGCTATTCGGTTCGGAAACATTTGTACAATCTGTATCACATACTCAATCACCTGAATCTGTTCGGCGCCGGTTATCTGGCGCAGGCTGAGAACATGATCGACCGACTGTTAGCGGCCTGGTAATTCGCGTCAAAGCGAGAGTCGCGCGCGGTGAAACTGCGTGCGCTTCTCCCTTTGCATTCGTCGGTTAAGCGAGGAACAACGCATACGCCGGATTCGCGCTTTCGTCCCAGTACGGATAGCCAAGCTTGTCGAGAAAGCAGCAAAAATCGGCGTGCTCATGCGCGGGGACCTGCATGCCGACCAGCACGCGGCCGTAATCGGCGCCGTGGTTGCGATAATGAAACAGGCTGATATTCCAGTCGCGGCTCATGCTGTTCAAAAATCGCGTCAGCGCGCCGGGACGCTCGGGGAATTCGAAGCGATACAGCATTTCGTCGGCGATGCCCGGCGCCCGCCCACCGACCAGATGACGCACATGCAGTTTGGCCATTTCGTTGTCGGATAAATCGACCGCCTGCAAGCCTTCGTCGCGCAGCGTTTGCAGCAGAACCAGGGTTTCGTCGCGATTGTGCACCTGCACGCCGGCGAACACCTGCGCCCGGCGCGCATCGGCATAGCGATAATTGAATTCGGTGATGTTGCGCGCGCCGAGCAGCGAGCAGAATTTTTTGAAGCTGCCGGGTTGCTCCGGAATCGTCACCGCGAGTATCGCTTCGCGCTGTTCGCCGATTTCAGCGCGTTCGGCGACGTGGCGCAAACGATCGAAATTCATGTTCGCGCCGGACGCGATTGCGATCAATGTCCGATCGCGGATCGCCTCGCGCGCAACATAAGCTTTGACGCCCGCCACGCTCAACGCGCCGGCCGGTTCGAGGACGACGCGGGTGTCCTCGAACACATCCTTGATCGCGGCGCAGATCTCGTCGGTGTTGACGAGCACGACTTCATCGACCAGTTCGCGGCATAGGCGAAACGTTTCTTCGCCGACCTGCCGCACCGCGACGCCATCGGCGAACAGGCCTACCTGCGCCAGCTTCACCCGCTCGCCTGCTGCAAGCGATCGCGCCATCGCATCGGCATTACTCGGCTCCACGCCGATGATTCTGGTTTCGGGACGCAAGCGCTTCACATAAGCGGCGATTCCGGAGATCAACCCGCCACCGCCGACCGGAACAAAGATGGCGTGAATCGGCTGCGCATGCTGGCGCAGGATTTCCAGGCCTATCGTCCCCTGCCCGGCGATCACGTCGGGATCATCGTACGGATGGACGAAAGTCAAACCACGTTCCGAGGCCAGGGCGGCGGCGTGCGCATAGGCTTCGTCATAGGAGTCGCCATGCAGCACGATTGCCGCACCCCGCGCAGCGACCGCCTTGACCTTGATCGCGGGAGTAGTCGCCGGCATCACGATGGTCGCTGCACAGCCGAGCTTTTGCGCCGCCAGTGCCACGCCCTGCGCGTGATTGCCGGCCGAGGCGGCGATGACACCGCGCGCCCGCGTCTCGGCAGAAAGTCCGACCATCTTGTTATAGGCGCCGCGCAGCTTGAATGAGAAAACCGGTTGCAGATCTTCACGCTTCAGCAGCACCCGGTTGCCAAGTCGCGTTGAAAGGTTAGCGGCCAGCTCCAGCGGACTTTCAATGGCGACGTCATAAACTCGCGCGGTCAGGATACGTTCGAGATAAGCGTTATTCATCATCGCCGACGGCTATCGGAATATGGGCAAGCGTATCACAGCCGAGTCCGCCGTCAGCACCGCAATCTCGCGCGTTGCGCGGGTCCTGTCGGCGTTGTGCAAAGGGCGGGCTCGCCGTATCCTTAACCTGTACATAAGGAGAATGCCATGAGCAAAGATGAACAAAAGCGGGCGGCGGCGCAAGCCGCGGTTGCCTATACACCGGCAGACTCGGTCGTCGGCGTCGGCACCGGTTCGACCGCGAATTTCTTTATCGACGAACTGATGAAAATCAAAGGCCGCATCCGCGGCGCGGTCGCAAGCTCGGAGGCAACGGCGGCGCGGCTCAAGCAAATCGGCATCCCGGTCCTCGATCTGAACGGCGTCGACGAACTGCCGGTTTACATCGACGGTGCCGATGAAGTCACGCGTCATCTGACGATGATCAAGGGCGGCGGCGGCGCGGCTACGCGGGAAAAAATCACGGCAGCCGTGGCACGTAAATTCATCTGCATCGCCGACGCGAGCAAGCTCGTCGACGTGCTCGGCAGCTTTCCGGTCGCCGTCGAAGTGATCGCGATGGCGCGCAGCTTCGTCGCGCGTGAACTGATCCGGCTTGGCGGACAGCCGGGCTTGCGACAAGGTTTCACCAGCGATAACGGCCATCCGGTTCTCGATGTCCACGGATTCGACATGAAAAATCCGGTCGAGCTTGAAAACAGGATCAACCAGATCGCCGGCGTCGTCGAAAACGGGATTTTCGCGCGGCGCGGCGCTGACGTTCTACTATTGGCGACCAGCAAAGGCGTGGAAACGATAAAACGGCAGGCGATCTAGCCAACGGGCCGCTCGTCTACCGTCGCACCTGATTTTGTACTGCCGTCGTCCTCCGTGCTGCGCACGTTGCGATCCTGCTAGTCGAGAAATTCCGGAGACATCATGGCGCGCAGTTCCGCTTTCCCGGCGCCCGCTCGTTCGTAGTAAGTAAGCCACCAGATTGCGCTTGGCTTCATGCCCCAATCCTGCAACTGCCCACTCAGAAGCTGCGCCGCAAATCGCCCGAGCGTCGGTTGATGGCTGACGACGATCACCGCCGCTGCCGGCAGCAGCTTCAACACGGTATCGAGCATGACGCCGACGGACGCACTGGTGCCGATATCGGCATCGGTCGCATAGTCGCTGGTCAGGGCGGCCGCGGTCTGCTGCGCGCGACGCGCCGGACTCGCCAATACCATGCTGCTGGCGGGGAGCCGCGCCTTCAGCCAGCGCGCCATGCGGCCCGCGTCGTGCGCGCCTTTTTCCGTCAGCCCTCGATCATGATCCGGAAAACCTGGCGCTGCCTCGGCGTGCCGCCATAAAATAATATCCATTACGTCCTTACCTTTGTTGACCCGATCGCGGCAATAGCCCGAAACCGCACGGAACAATGGCAAATGCCAGCAATCGAATCTTTACCTGACTCACTGTCAACCAAGGAGACACAGTGCGCGTCATGAGACATGCCGCTGCCGCGGCTTTGCTGTCCGGTTTGTTTGTTCCCGCTTTGGCTGCGGATAAGCCGCATTTTATCAAAGGCGATATCGAGGTTAAGAGTTACGACGGGATCAGCGACGATCTGCTGACCGCCGGGCTCGGCAAAAGCGGTTTGCAAAGCGCGACGGCGCCCGCGTTCGCCGATCCGCTCAAGCCGACCGCCGCGGAGCTACGCCAGCGCGCGATCTACCTCAATTATCGCGCGCTCGTCGACATCACCACCGGGGGCGGCTATGGGGTTTTGTATGGGCCGAACGTCGGCATAAACGGCAAGCCAACCTCAGGAGAAGGCAAGATCGCCGGAGATGAATACCTGGCTCTGATCGGCGGCAGTAAGCGCAATTTCACCGTAATGGTCCAGGTGCCGGCGTCTTTCGATCTAAAAAATGCGTGCATCGTAACCGCGCCGTCATCGGGCTCACGCGGCATCTATGGCGCGATCGCGACTTCGGGTGAGTGGGGTCTAAAGCGCGGCTGCGCTGTCGCTTATACCGACAAAGGCACCGGAACCGGCGCCCATGATTTGCAGAACGATATCGTCAACCGCGTCGATGGCGTGACAGCGAGCGCCGACGAGGCAGGCGATGTATCCCTGTTTACCGCCGGCCTGAGCGATCAGCAGCGCGCTGAATTTAACGCCGCGACGCCGAACCGTTTGGCGTTCAAGCACGCCCATTCCGGGCAAAATCCCGAAAAGGACTGGGACAAGCACGTGCTTGCGTCCATCGTCGCTGCCTTCTTTGTATTGAACGAAAAGTTCGACGGCAAAGCAATCACGCCCGACAACACGATCGTCATCGCCTCGAGCGTTTCCAACGGCGGCGGCGCGAGCCTGCGCGCGGCCGAGCTCGATAAATTCGGCCTGATCGATGGCGTCGCCGTTTCCGAGCCGAACGTGAATCCGAAACCGGGTGGGAAGTTCGGCATCGTCCAGGGTTCGGGTGCGCCGTTTTTCGCGCACAGCAGAAACCTGTTCGATTACACGACGCTGGTCAATCTCTATCAGCCGTGCGCTTCGGTCGCGCATGGCACGGCGGCGCCTTTTAATCTCTCGGCAAGCCCGAATCGCTGCCAATCGCTTGTCGACAAAGGGCTGCTGCCAGCCGGGACGCTGAGCGAACAGGCCAGCCGGGCTCAAGCGATCATCAATGGCTATGGCATCTTGCCGGAGCAGAACTTCATCCTGCCTTCGTACGCGCAGTTCTTCGTGCCGCAAGCGATTTCGGTGACATACGCGAACGCCTACGGGCGATTCGGAGTGGAAGATAATCTATGCGGTTACAGCTTCGGCGCGGCCGCAACCGCCGATGGCGCGCCGGTAGCGCTTGCGCCCACCTCGCTTGCCATCCTGTTCGCGGTCTCGAACGGCATTCCGCCGACCGGCGGCGTCAGTCTCATCAACAACCTTGCCGTCGGCGGGCCGCGCGAGGACCGCATCTCGATCTCGGCTTCGACCAATCGCCAGGATCAGAACATCGATGGCGCGCTGTGCTTGCGTGAGCTTTCGTCGGGCGTTGAGGGAGCAGCGCTCAAGGGAAACGATCAGGCGGACCGCGCCAGGATCGAAAGAGGCATCAGGAGAGTTCTCGCCGACGCAGACTTGAACGGCATTCCCGCGATCATCGT
>JBGTFJ010000045.1:0-7221 GCA_041747355.1 Burkholderiales bacterium | reverse complement strand
GTTTTTTTCCCGGCTTTTGCTACCCGTGGGGCGAATTCAAACGCGATCTTGCCGCCGTCACCGACGACCAGGAAAGCGGAAAACGGACGGCCTGTTTTCGATACGAATCTGGGCACTCGATCGGTCTTGCCGTGCGCCAGTAATTTTTCGACTTGCTCGCGTTCGATCGGTCGCTGCAGGATCGTCCGCCCGGTACTGAAGTCGCACGATTTGTCGCGCCCGGTCGCGTTCTCGCATACATACTTACTCGAAAGCTCGTAAACCCCGCCCCCGCATTTAGGGCATTTCCCCAACGGCTGTTGGTCGCTGAAGTCCGGTGCTTCTGTCGCGTCGTTGTCTTCGAGCGCGAAATCGAACTTTATTTCCAGTTCCGGGCTCAGCAAAACCGATGCGGTGAAAGGCCTGCCCATTTTGCTGCGAAAGCCGGTTAACGGACCCACTTGCCGCTCTCGGATAAGCAGCTCCATCTCGGGGACTTCGAACTGGCGCCCGGCGAGTATTTTCCAGAGCGAGAAATCGCAATTCTCGCACTGGAAAGTTTTGTAGGTTTCCTTGACTATGCCGCCGCAGCGCGGGCAGCGCGCTTGCAGGGTTCCGAAGTCTCCGGGCACGGTGTCGCTGTCGTGGTTCTTGGCCTGGCGCACGATGCGCCTGGTCATGTCGATAATGTCGTCCATGAACACTTCGCGAGCCAGTTCGCCGCGCTCCATCTGCTTGAGCTTGAATTCCCAGTCGCCGGTCAACTCAGGAGACGCAAGCTCGGGAATATCGAGCCCGCGCAGCAGCGTGATCAGCGAGAACGCCTTGGCTGTCGCCTCCAGCTCGCGGCCGTTGCGCAGCATGTATTTTTCGAGGATCAGGTTTTCGATGATGGTCGCGCGCGTCGCCGGTGTTCCCAGACCCTTGGCCAACATCGCTTCGCGCAAATCTTCATCCTCGACCAGCTTGCCGGCGCCCTCCATAGCTGACAGCAAGGTCGCTTCCGTGTAGCGGGCGGGCGGTCTCGTCTGATGCGCGACGACTTCGACTTCACACGTCGCAACCGGTTCGTTCATGCTGATCGGGACCAGACTCGCTTCGGCCGACTGCACTTCCTTGCCGTAAACAGCCTGCCACCCGGCATTGACCATCACCTTACCCTCGGTTTTGAAAGGCTCGCCGGCGACACGGGTAATGCGCGTCGTCAGCAGAAACTCGGCGGCAGGATGGAAAATGGCGAGAAACCGCTTGGTCACCAGATCGTACAGTTTGGCTTCGGCGTCATTCAGACTGCGCGGCGGCAGCGGGGTCGGAATGATCGCAAAGTGATCGGAAATCTTCGCGTTATTGAAGATGCGCGGATTCGGACGAACCCAGCCCTGCTTCAGGATCAGGCTCGCGTGCGGTTTGTAAGCCGTCCCCGTCAGGGCGCTCAACGTCTCCTTGACCGTCGCCGCGTAATCTTCCGGCAGCGCGCGCGAATCGGTGCGCGGATAGGTCAGCGCCTTGTGCCGTTCATAGAGCGCTTGAGCCAGGCTCAGCGTGGTTTTGGCGGAAAAACCGAAGCGGCCATTGGCGTCGCGCTGCAAGCTGGTCAAGTCATAGAGCAACGGGCAACTTTCCGTCGACGGCTTGCTTTCCTCCGTAGCGATTCCCGGCTGGTCGAGGCAACGGTCGCGGATAGCCCGTGCCCGCGTCGCGTCCCACAGCCGCTCAGCGCGCAGGTCGGCCTCGCCGGCGGTCTTCGAGAAGCGCTCGTCGAACCAGCGCCCGGCGTAGCTGCCTGCAGCAGCGCCGAAAGTCGCGTGGATCTCCCAGTAATCCTTGGCAACGAAGCGTTTGATTGCCTCTTCGCGCTCGACGACGATGGCAAGTGTAGGCGTTTGCACGCGGCCGACGGTCGTCAGATGAAAGCCGCCAGCTTTGGAATTGAACGCGGTCATCGCGCGCGTACCATTGATACCGACCAGCCAGTCGGCTTCCGACCGGCAAACCGCGGCAGCCGCCAGTGGCGCCATGGTTTCGCCCTCGCGCAATCCCTTGAAACCTTTGCGTATCGCGCCCGGCGTCATCGATTGCAGCCACAGCCGCCGCACCGGCTTCTGGCTTTTCAGATGGCGCATCAAGTAATGGAATATCAGCTCGCCTTCGCGCCCGGCGTCGCAGGCGTTGATCACATCGGCGACATCCTTGCGTTTGACCAGCTTCGCCAGCAATTTCAGCCGCGACTCGGTCTTCTCGATCGGCCTCAGGCCGAAGTGCGGCGGAATCATCGGCAGGTGGGTAAACGTCCACTTGCCGCGCTTGACCTCGAATTCATCGGGCACGCACAGTTCGAGCAGGTGGCCGACCGCCGACGACAGTACATAGTCGGCGCTTTCGAAGTAATCATCGTGCTTGCCGAAGCCGCCGAGCACGCGCGCGATGTCGTTTGCGACCGAAGGCTTCTCCGCGATGATCAGAGTTTTACCGGGTATCGCCTTCTTTTCGGCTGTCACTTCTGGGGATGGTTGGGCTGGCAAGCGGCAGATATTAGAAACAATATCCGGCCGACGCAAGCGCCGTCAGCGTGAATCGATGGCGGACGCCGGGGAGCGCTGGTATAAACCGCCGGGAAGCGAGCTGACCAGGCCGTCGAGTTCGAGCGTCAGCAGAATCGCCGCAAGGGTCTCGGCGGCGATTCCGGATCGTCCGCACAAAGTATCTATCGTGCACGGATCGAAACCCAGGTGTTGCAGGACGGCGCCGGCTTCGGCGCCGAGTGCGGAAGACGGCGAGATCAAGGTGGCAGTCGATGCGGAACGGCTACGCCAATTGAGCTCCTGCAGAATGTCATCGGCGCACTCGACAAGCTTGGCGCCCTGCTTGATCAGCCAGTGACAGCCTTTGGAATGCGGCGAATGGATCGAGCCCGGGATGGCGAAGACTTCGCGCCCCTGTTCGAGCGCGACCCGCGCCGTAATCAATGAGCCGCTTTGGGTGGCCGCTTCCACCACGAGGCACCCCAGGCTCATGCCGCTAATGACGCGATTGCGCCGCGGAAAGTTATTGCCGAGCGCCGGCGTGCCGATCGGAAATTCCGAAATCAGCGCACCGCGCTGCGCTATTTCACGCGCGAGCTGTCGATTTCGCGCCGGATAAACGATGTCGAGACCGGTTCCGACGACCGCCACACTGGCGGATGCGCCCATCAGGCCGCCGCGATGCGCTGCGGCGTCGATGCCGAGCGCAAGGCCGCTGATTACGCACAAGCCTACGTCGCTGAGAGCGCGTGCGAACGATTCAGCATTGTGCAAACCCTGCGGAGTGGCGTTGCGGCTGCCAACGACGGCGAGCATCGGCTGGTTAAGCAGTCCGGGCGCACCTTTTACGTAGAGCAGCAATGGTGGATCGGCGGTTTGCAGCAGCGGCTTGGGATAGTGCTCGTCGCCCAGGGTAACGATGTGATTCGTCGCGTCCTGCAGCCATGCGAGTGTGGCGTCGATGCGGTCTGGCGCGCCGCCGGCGGTAATTTTCTGCGCCGTTGCGGCAGGCACTATTTCGGCAAGCGAGCGCGCAGTCTGAGCGAGCACCTGGTCCGGCGACCCGAAGCGCTGCAGAAGCTTGCGAATTCCGGCGTCACCCAATCCCGGGATCAATGTGAGCCTGAGCCAGCTTTCGATATCAGCTGGATCAGCCGGCATAGGCGTTTTGGTGACAGTAGGCAGTATTGGAGCGACGGGATTTTCGAACCGAAGATGCGCAGTGTAACGCAGGGCCGATCGGGCGCGCGCCGGATTGCCGGCGCGCCCGCGAATCGAGTTTACGGATTCTGCACGAGATCTAGGACGTTCACATTGCGATTGGTTTGCATGACCAGCGCGTACGATACCTTGTCGAAAGTGCGGAAAACGAACAGCAGTCCATAGCGTTCGGAAGGCAGCTTGAAGTCACGCTCAGGTTTTTTCTGCGAGGCGTCGTTGCCGTAGAACGAGCGCGCGCGCAGCTTGATGCTTTCGGGATCGCGATGAATGGCCAGCACGTGGCCAACCTCCAGGCCATCACGCGCGCCTTTGTTCAAAGTGACGATCGCGTTTTGACCGGCTTCCGCGACTCCACCGTACGTTGAAATGATGCGGCCTTGGACCTGGCTATCTGGTGCGTGCGGCGCATACGTCGCGAAGCTGGCTGGCGGCGCCGGAAACAAGCGGTCGCCGACAGTTATTTCCTGATTCGACTTGAGGATTTCGAGCGTGGTCGGCGTGGCGCCGTCACCCGGCTTCACTATTTTTGCCTCGCCGAGATAGACCGCTTCGTAACCCAGCGTTTCTTTCGTCAGCGGATCGACCAGAGGCTTGCCGGGCCGGAAAATTTGCCAGAAGCGCGCTTCGTTTTCCGGCACACCCAGTGCGTAGACGCTGTCGCCGGGGCCGGTGACGACGCGATCTTCCTGCGTCGCAACGATGGCGGGCCCCGAATTCAGCCATTCTTGGTCCGCTACTAGGGGCTGACTCAGAAACGGTTCGATCGCCGACGGGGGAATGCTCGGAATCGATTTCTGGGCCAGGTCCTCGCTGCGCGCCGTCGGGCTCAGCTTGACTGTCTCTTGCAGCTTTTGTTTTTTGACCAGACGCAGACTTGGTCGACCGCCGGTTTTATCGAGCACAATCAGATCGCCCGGGTAAATCAGGTGGGGATTTTTGATCTGGTCGCTATTCATCTTCCAGATTTCCGGCCAGCGCCACGGCTCTTTCAGAAAGCGCCCGGAAATTGCCCACAGCGTATCGCCCTTGACGACCGAGTACTGCTCGGGCGAATTTTCCTGAAGATTCTTGACGCCGAGTTCGGCCGCCACGGCTACGCCGAAACAGACGAAGAAAACTAGCGCTATAATTGACTTGACCATCGTTTTCCCCATAGTGATCGTTGCTTGTTAGCGTCTTTACGATTACCGCACGCGGCACTAACCGCAGAAGCTTAACAAATAAGTTTAAATTCTGCATCTAATTTCTTAAATCCGCAAGTAATATGCCGATTCTGAGCATACTGCAATATCCCGATCCCAAGCTACACCGCATCGCCGCGCCCGTTACCAGGGTCACCCCTGAGATCCGGCGACTGGCGGACGACATGGCAGCTACCATGTATGCAGCGCCCGGTATTGGACTGGCGGCAACGCAGGTCGACGTACACAAGCGGGTCGTCGTCATCGACGTCTCGGAAACCCGCGACCAATTGCTGGTTCTGATCAATCCGGAAATCCTGGAAGCCAGCGGAACGGCGGAGCATGAGGAGGGCTGCCTATCGGTGCCCGGTGTGTTCGACATGGTCACGCGCGCACAACACATCAAGGCGCGCGCACTCGATCTCGACGCCCGCCCGTTCGAAATCGAGGCCGAAGGCCTGCTCGCGGTCTGCGTCCAGCACGAAATCGATCACCTGCAAGGCAAACTGTTTATCCAGTATCTGTCGCGTCTGAAGCAAAGCCGCATCGCCGCCAAATTCAAAAAACAGCGCGCATCGGCTTGAGCGCACCAGTCGCCGGCGGCGTTCACAAGTGAGACTCGTTTTTGCCGGAACGCCTGAGTTCGCTGTGACGGCGCTCAGCGCCTTGCTGGCCGCCCGTCACGAAATCGCTATGGTCATGACGCAGCCTGACCGCCCGGCCGGCCGCGGCATGAAGCTCGCGATCAGTCCTGTCAAGAAGCTCGCGCTGGAACGAAACCTAGCGCTATTCCAGCCGGAAGAGCTCAAGTCGGCGGATTCGCTGGCCGCAATTGGAGCGGCCCAAGCCGACGCGATGGTCGTGGCTGCCTATGGGCTGATATTGCCGTCCGCCGTCCTGGCTTTACCGACGTTGGGTTGTATCAACATACACGCCTCGCTGTTGCCGCGCTGGCGCGGCGCGGCACCGATCCAGCGTGCCTTGCTGGCCGGCGACGCCCAGACCGGCATCAGCATCATGCAAATGGATGCTGGTCTCGATAGCGGACCGTTGCTGCTGCAGGAGGCCGTCGCCCTAGACTCTCGTGAAACCGGGCAAAGCCTGCACGACAAGCTGGCAGCCACCGGCGCGCGCTGTATCGTCGATGCGCTCGCTCGAATTGCCGCCGGACAGGTGAAAGCGATCGCGCAGCCGGATCAGGGCGTGACGTACGCCGGAAAGCTTCTGAAAACCGAAACCGAGATCGACTGGCGGCAGTCTGCTGTCGACATCGACAGGGCGATTCGCGCCTTCAACCCCACCCCGCTTGCCCGCGCGCGAATTTGTGAAACTGCGCTGAAGCTGTGGCGAGCGCAGCCCGTCGCCACCAGCTTCGAACCCACTCCACCTCCCGGAACTATCGTGAAGGCTGAGCCACGCGGCATCACCGTGTCTTGCGGCGAAGGCGGGGTCCGTATCGAGGAATTGCAAAAGGCCGGCGGCAAGCGGCTCGCGGCGGATGCCTTTCTGCGCGGGTTTCCGATGCAGGCCGGCGAGCGTTTTGAAACACCGGCCTTAGGCTAAAAAAGAGCGCCTTGCAGGAAGCGCAAAATCATGCCGCGAGAACTCTGGCCCAGGTGCTCGGAGGAAAAAGCCTGGACGCCGCGCTGCGAGCCGTCTGGAAGCAACATGCCAGGTTGACGCCTCACGACCGCGCATCGATCCAGAATATCTGTTACGGAGCGTTGCGCCATTACGGTCAGCTCGACGCGGTACTGGTTTTGCTGCTCGATCGGCCGGTGCCCAACGCGGCGCTGCGCTGCCTTCTGATCGCGGCGCTATTCCAGCTCGAGTACACGCGCGCGGCTCCGCACGCTGTGGTCGATCAGGCTGTCATGGCTTGCGTGCTGCTCGAGGCTAATGGCGCGCAAGGCATGGTCAATGCGGTTCTGCGCAATTTCCTGCGACGGCGAACTTCCCTGCTCGACTTGGCGGCCTCGAATGAAGTGGGCCGCTACTCGCATCCGCAATGGTGGATCGACCGCCTGAAAAGACAATACCCGGAAGACTTCGCGTCGATTCTCGATGCCGGCAATTCGCACCCACCGATGTGCTTGCGCGTCAACCGGCGTAGAACGAGTCAGGTCGAATACCTCGCGCTGCTGGCGCAAGAGGAGATCGCTGCTCATGCGGTCGGGGCTGCCGGGCTGTTGCTCGAAAAGCCGACTTCGGTCGACGCGCTGCCAGGATTCCGCGGTGGACTGGTGTCGGTGCAAGACGCCGGCGCCCAGCACGCTCCCGCGCTCGATATATACAATCGGCAACGCGTACTCGATGCG
>JBGTFJ010000044.1:0-2309 GCA_041747355.1 Burkholderiales bacterium | reverse complement strand
GACGACTATGTGACGAAACCGTTTTCGCCGCGCGAGCTGGCAGCGCGTATCAAGGCGGTGTTGCGCCGGCGCGCGCCGCACGTCACCGACGACGCCGTGCTGATCGGTGACTTGCGGCTCGATCCGGCGACCCATCGCGTTACCGGCAAGGGCCAGTTGCTCGAACTGGGGCCGGTCGAGTTCCGCCTGCTGCATTATCTGATGACGCATCCCGAGCGCGTGCATTCGCGCAAACAGTTGCTCGATGAAGTCTGGGGCGATCACGTTTTCGTCGAAGAGCGCACTGTGGACGTCCACATCCGGCGCCTGCGCATGGCTTTGTCGCCGAGCGGAAGCGAGCATTTGATCGAAACCGTGCGCGGCAGCGGCTACCGGCTTTCGCAGATGTCCTGATGCCCGTTCCCGCCTCTGAATCTGCCGCTCTGAATCCACCGATCGCCATGCACAAAGAACATTCATCGAAACGCTACGATACCCAGCTGGAAGCACTCAGAACGCGCGTCCTGCAAATGGGCGGATTGGTCGAAGTGCAGATCGTCGATGCGATCGAGGCGCTGCTGTCGGGCAATCTCGATCTGGCGCGCAAAGTCATTGCAACCGATTCGGAAGTCGATGCCCTTGAGGTATCGATCGACGAAGACTGCGGCCAGATTATCGTCAAACGGCAACCGGCGGCAAGCGATCTGCGTCTGGTGCTGACGGTGACCAAGGCGATCACAGATCTCGAGCGGATCGGCGACGAGGCGGAAAAAATCGCGCGCATGGCGCTCCTGATTTATTCGTCCGGCGTGTTGTTCCGGATCGGCTTCAGCGATATCAAAATCGCCAGCAATCTGGCAATGGAAATGCTGCGCCGCGCTCTCGACGGCTTTTCGAGGCTGGATGCCGAGCAGGCGGCCGATGTCATGAATAAAGATGCCGATCTCGACGACCAGTTCCGCTCGATCCTGAGGCAATTGATCACCTACATGATGGAAGACCCGCGGACGATATCGGTGTCGATAGAAACTCTGTTCGTCGCCAAGGCGCTCGAGCGTATCGGCGACCATGCGAAAAACGTCGCCGAGCACGTGATTTACCTGGTCCGCGGTCAGGACGTGCGCCACACCAACAGCGACGAGAACCGGCGCGAAGCGAACGTCTAGCGAGTGGGTGGAAACGAAGAGCGCGAAGAAACCTGCGAGCTTCGGCCCTTCTTCCCCCTTTGAGAGAGAGCGAGGGGACGTGGCGGCGGAGAAATCCCCCTTGTCCCCCTTTTGCAAAGAGGCGTTCTAAAAGCGAAGCAGGGCGAGCAGGGTCGAAATCCGGCATTCGCTTCCGGTAATTTCGGCGAAATCGAAGGCGGCGAAACGTGAATCGCATCTGGCAGCGCGGTTTGACCACGCTCATTCTGCTGACCATCTTCTGGGTGGCGGTCTGGCTGGCTTTCGGCGCCGTCTGGGCGCTGGCCGCTTGCGCCGGATGTTTGTTTCTGGTCAGCATGACGCAGCTTGATCATCTGTCCCGCCTGTTCGACTGGCTTGCCGAACCGCGCATCGACACGATTCCGCGCGGCTCCGGAGTCTGGCATCAGGTTTTCCGCCGCTTGAACCGCGTCGAGCGCGCGCGTGCGCACGAGCTGGCGGAACTGAGTTCCAGCCTCGAACGTCTGCGCGACGCCAGCGAAGCAATGCCTTACGGCGTCGTCATCCTGGACTTGCAGAATCGCATCGAATGGTTCAATTCCACGGCTGCCGAGCATTTCGGGCTGAACAGCGAGCAGGACGTCGGTTACTGCATCGGCAACCTCGTGCGGCTGCCCGATTTCATCGTATTCCTGGACACCGACAGGCGCGAGCCGCTGGTTCTGCGCTCGGCGCGCGGTGCGGGTTTGAGTTTGTCGATCAGGCTGGTCGCGGTCGGCGATCGGCAAAAGCTTTTGCTGAGCCGCGATATCACGCAATTCGAACTGGTAGACAGTATGCGGCGCGATTTCGTGGCCAATGTTTCGCACGAGTTGAAGACGCCGCTGACCGTATTGAGCGGTTTCATCGAAACGTTTGCGGATCTCGACTTCGATGCGCAGCAAATCCGTCACTACCTCGGCCTGATGCGCGAGCAGACTTCGAGCATGCTGCGTTTGGTCGAAGATCTGCTGGTCTTGTCGGCCCTGGAGAGCGCGGACAATCCGCTGCGCGAAGAGGCCGTCAGGCTGCGCGCGGTTCTCGAAAGCATCTATCAGGACGCTCTGATATTGAGTGCCGGCCGGCACACGATCGTGCTGAACATCGAGTCTGACGCCAATCTTCTCGGCAGTGAGCGGGAATTGC
>JBGTFJ010000043.1:0-1594 GCA_041747355.1 Burkholderiales bacterium | reverse complement strand
GAGGCGCGAGGGCGGGCGATGGGCGTCGCCGAACACTATTTTCCGAGGCGGCGTTTTGCCCGCATCGTCGAAGCGTTTGAACGTACGCGCTCCATTTCGCTGGCGCTGAAGGCGCTCGGCGTCGACGACTTTACGCGCAAGATCAGCACCATCAGCGCGCGGCTGCCGGACGCAACGGCGTCGGCATGGCTCAGGCAGCCGGCGACGCGCCCGGTGCTATTCGTGGAAAGCGTAAACGTAGACATGAACGGGCGACCGATCGAGTTCGGGCGCAGCCAGTTCGCCGGCGACCTCGTGCAACTTGTCGTGCAGCCGGAGTGAGCGAAGCGAGCGGCAGACGCTACGCCTTATATTTAGCGCTTGACATCGGCAGCGCCTGGTGGCAGTGGGGCTCGCGCTGGCTCGGCCGTTGTGCGGCGACCGGCAAAGAGATGCAGCAACCGATCATCGCTGGCTATGGCGCGAACGAGTTTTCAGCGTTGACCGAGCAGCCGCGCAAGTACGGTTTTCATGCGACGTTGAAAGCGCCGTTTCATCTTGCCGCCGGCCAGACGCGGGACGCGTTGATCGCAGCCGTGCGCGAATTTTGCGCGGCCCGGCCAAGCTTCAGGTTGGCGCCGCTGAAAGTCGCCAAACTCGACGATTTCCTCGCGCTGGTTCCGATTGAGCATGACATGCGCGTGGATCAAATTGCCGCCGGGTGCGTTCGTTCGTTCGACCGGTTTCGCGCACCGCCCCAGCAGAGGCGGAAATTCACGAGTCAGTTAAGCGCACGGCAGCAGCGGCATTTCGAGGAATGGGGCTACCCTTATGTATTCGCCGACTTCCGTTTTCATATGACCTTAACCGGCGGGCTGATCGGGCTTGCGCGTGATAAAGTCGATGCGCTGTTCGCGGCGGCGCGCGTGGCCGTCGTAGAATTGAATACGGAGCCGCCGGCATTCGATGCAGTTTGCGTGTTCGAGCAGCCAGATGTGGCATCGCTTTTATGTATGAGCGAGCGCATCAGTTTTTCAAAGCCTGGTGAACGGTGAGGGCGAAAGGCACATCTAGAAAATTGACGCGCGTACGAACGCGAAATATGCGTCGCAGTGTTATTTCAACTTACGCCGGCTGCAGCCGTTTTGCTTCCGAGAAGCGCATCGCCAGGCGCAGCAATCGGTCCCATGCATCGCCTTTCGTCAATCCTTTGATTAAGCGGTCGATCGCCGCGGCTTCAAGCAGCGCGTCTTCGATCTGATCGCGAGTGAAATGACTGATGGCTTTTTTTATCAGCTCCTGACGCTTGCCCCAGACGCGCGCCGCGCGCATCGCATCGGACAGGGACGCGCCCGATCGGATATCCTGCAGCACGTGCGCCAATGCCCGGATTTCCTCGCTCATCGCCCACAACACCAGCGGAGGTGCAGTTCCTTCACCGCGCAAGCCATCGAGGAAGCGGGCCAGCCTGACCGGATCGCCTTCAAGCAGCGCCTCACCGAGTTTGAATATGTCGTAGCGCGCGACGTCGAGCACCGCGTTTTTGACTGCCCCGGAATCGAGTGCGCCGGGCGGAAACAGCAAGCCCAGCTTTCGCACCTCGTGGTGCGCCGCG
>JBGTFJ010000042.1:0-2030 GCA_041747355.1 Burkholderiales bacterium | reverse complement strand
GGCCGGCCTCGAGGAAGAGCGCCGCCTGATGTATGTGGCCTTGACGCGCGCACGGCGCAGGCTGTACCTGAGCTTCGCGCAGAGCCGGATGCTGCACGGGCAAACGCGCTATAGCTACCCATCGCGCTTCCTGCGCGAAATTCCTGAGGAGCTGATGCAGAAACTGCTGGCGCCGGCATTGTCTTTCAACCCCGGCCCGTTCCGCAGCGGCCGCGAAACCAGCGGCTCGTTTGCGCTTCCAAGGCAGGGCGAAATGCGAGCAGCATTGAGCCAACCAGCTGCCGGATCGCAGTGGAACATCGGCCAGAACGTCGTTCACCCGAAATTCGGCGCCGGCGTCATCGTCAATGCCGAAGGCCGCGGCACCGATGCGCGCGTGCAAGTCAGCTTTTATGATGCCGGCGTAAAATGGCTGGCGCTCGAATACGCGAAGCTCAGCGCCGCTTGATATAAGGATAATGCCTCGTCGCCGTCATTCGCGCGCAAGCGGGAATCCAGAGGGCTTTGCACAGGTTAGAGATGGTTGGGTAATCCTCGATTCCCACTTGCGAGGGAATGACGACTTGATCAGACGCAGGCTGCGATAACCGTCTGCGAGTTCTTTACGCGACTCCCGGATTGCGATCCATCCTCACCAGCTTCGGCTGATTGACTTTCCGCATCGAGATTTTCTTTTTCTGCTTCAAATAGGCGGTGACGATTTCCCAGATGGGTTCGCTGTTTGTCGTTTCCGCCGCTTCGACGTTCGTTGCCCAACTCGCGACCTTGTATTTCCTGTCGGCGTCGAGCGGCTTGCCCTTGAATGTCAGATTGCTGATGCGTGAACCGATTTTCTTTTCGGGATCGCAAGTGTAATCGAGGCCGCCGGTGCGCAACATGTCGCCGCCGTGCTGTGAATACGGATCGGCATTGAACACGTTATCGCACACATCTTCGAGCGTCGCCTTGATCGCTTCGCCGGTCATGTCGGTAACGCTGGTTTGCGGATAGCTGATCGCTGTTTGATCCATCACATCTTCGAGCGTGATCGGCTGGTTCGGCATCACCGTCGCGCCCCAGCGGAAGCCCGGAGTCAGCGCAATTTGCACATCTTTCACGTCGATCATTGCGTCGAGGATCAGTTGATCGAAAGTGCCGTTGAAGTTGCCGCGGCGATATAGAGCGCCTTCGGTCATCGCGAGTTTTTCGCCGAGTTTCGCGGTGTACGGCGCGCGCACTTTCCTGATCAGATTGCTCATCGCCGGATCGGCTTCGAGCATGTTCGAAAACACCGGAAGCAGCTTGTACTGATAGCCGGCAACATTACCTTTCTTGTTCACCTGCAGATCGAGCACCCCGAGGAATTTTCCGTTGGCGCCGGCGTTGGCGACCATTGTGTAGCCACCTGCATTCTTGACCAATGTCGGCTGTGGCACGGCGTCATGCGAGTGGCCGCCGAGGATCACATCGATGCCGCTGATGCGGCTCGCGAGCTTGAGGTCGATTCCCATTCCGTTATGCGACAACAACACGATGACCTTGGCGCCCTTGGCTGTGGCTTCCCTGACTGACTTTTGCAGCGTCTCTTCACTGATGCCGAATGCCCAATCGGCGGTCAGATGACGTGGATGCATGAGCGGCGTATACGGAAACGCCTGCCCTATGATTGCAACCGCGATGCCGTTGACATCCTTGATCACATACGGCTTGAATATCCTGTCCTGGCCATCGGCGGTGTGCACATTTTGCGCCACGAAATCGATCTTGCCGTCGAGTTCCCTGACGATCTCTTTGACGCGATCCTGGCCGAGCGTGAACTCCCAGTGGCCGGTCATGACATCGACATCGAGAAGCTTCGTCGCATCGACCATGTCCTGGCCCTTGGTCCACATCGCCGTGGCCGAACCCTGCCAGGTGTCGCCGCCGTCGAGCAGCAGCGCGCCGGGCCGCTGCGTGCGGATTTTTTTGATCAGCGTCGCGAGATGCGCAAAGCCGCCGACCTTGCCGTATGTTTTCGCCGCCGCTTCGAAATTGACCGAACTGAACGCATA
>JBGTFJ010000041.1:0-4840 GCA_041747355.1 Burkholderiales bacterium | reverse complement strand
GGCCGTCGAGCTGCATTTGCACGTCGCGGCGAATGGCGGCCGGTCCAATCAGCGGCGGCACCCAGAACGGCGGCTTCATGCGCGCTCTGTAATGAACGTGAACCGGCGCACTGCCTTCGAGCCGCCACGTGCCTTCCATCTGCTCGATGTTTCCGCCGACAGCGTGAAAGCGTATCGACTCGAACGGTATTTCATCTATTTGCAGCACAATTTCGATCGGGAATTTATAGAACAGAAAACCGCTTTCGCCGAGCTGTTCGACGCGGATCGGTTCGCCCGCAACGCTGACGACGTGGCTCTTGCGCATGCCCGGGATGAAATCGGCCAGGTGCTCGTAATCGGTCAGCACTTGCCACGCAAGCCGGGCATCGACGGGCGCCGGTATGTTGGCTTCTATCGTGATGAATTCAGCGCGGCGCGCGACGTCGACGCTGGCTTCGGCGCGCGCATCGAGTGGCAGGGAAATCGCAAGCTGCAGAATCGCCGCGACCAGCGCAAAGAGTCGAAGGCGAAGCACGCAACTCTCTCTACGCTATGAGATGAGATGACACAGACCGTTCCCGGATTCAGCGCCGCTGACTGCGCCGGCTTGATGCCGGTTACGAAGCGTCGAGCATGCGTTGCAGCGCGAGCCGCGCGAGATCGGCTTCGTTTTTCGGCACCGAAATTCTGTTCACGACTTTGCCGTCGGCCAGGTTCTCCAGGCTCCACGCCAGATGCTGCGGATCGATGCGCGCCATGGTCGAGCACATGCAGACGGTCGGCGCCATGAATTGCACGATCTTGCCCTCAGGCTTCACTTCTTCGGCGAGACGGTTGACCAGGTTCAACTCGGTGCCAACCAGCCAACGCGTATTGGGCGCGCCAGCTTTGACTGTCTTCAAAATGTACTCGGTCGAGCCGACGTAATCCGACGCCTTGCACACCTCGAAATTGCATTCGGGGTGCGAGATGACGATGCCATCCGGGTATTGATTGCGGAAGCGGATGATGTGCTGCGGCTGAAACATCTGGTGCACCGAGCAGTGGCCTTTCCACAGCAGGATTTTGGCGTCCCTGATCTGCTCGGGCGTGAGGCCGCCGAGCGGCTGGTCGAAATCCCAGACGACCATCTGTTCCTGTGGTATGCCGCGTTGAAAACCCGACCAGCGGCCGAGATGCTGATCCGGAAAGAACAGCACTTTTTCGCGGCGCGCCAGCGACCATTCGAGGATGTTGCCGGCATTGCTCGAGGTGCAGACGATGCCGCCGTGCTCGCCGCAAAACGCTTTCAGGTCGGCCGCCGAATTGATGTACGTAACCGGCGTGATCACTTCGTCAGGATTCAGCACCTCGGACAATTCGCGCCAGGCGCGCTCGACCTTGCCCAGATTCGCCATATCGGCCATCGAACAGCCGGCATTCATGTCGGGCAGGACGACCGTGCGGCTACCGTGCGTCATGATGTCGGCGACTTCGGCCATGAAGTGCACGCCGCAGAACACGATGAATTCGGCGTCGGTTTCGGATGCCAGTCGCGACAACTTCAGCGAATCGCCCGTGAGATCGGCGTGCTTGTAAACGTCGGCGCGCTGGTAATGATGGCCGAGGATGACGAGACGATCGCCAAGCGCAGCCTTGGCCGCGCGGATGCGCGCCTCGCAGGCGTCGTCCTGCAGTTTGTCGAAACGGTCGAACGCGATCGCGGCGGTTTGCATGGCATACCTCCCAACTGGGGAAAGGCTGAAGCGAAGATTACCAGATTAAGACAGGAAAACAGCGTAAGTGTTGCATTGCAGAAGACTAAGCCGCGAGCATCTCCGGCAGCTTCAATATCGCGGCGCGATTTGACCAGGAAAATACCTTTTCGGCTGCCTCTCGATAGGGCAGCCAGACGAAACCAAGGTGCTCGCGCGGATGCACGGTTACAGCGTCCTGTCGAGGCACGCGCAAGCCGAAAACATGCTCGGTATTGTGCGTGATGCCCGGCCCGTAACGATGCCGCCATTCTTCGAATATCTCGAACTCGTATTGCAGGTGCCAGTCGGTCAAAGCATGGTGGCTTTCGTCGATCCCGGTTTCCTCGAAAACCTCGCGCAAGGCAGCCTCAGCCGGAAGCTCGTCGGCATCGAGGCTCCCGGTGACCGATTGCCAGAAACCAGGATGGTCGGCGCGTTCGAGCAGCAGGACTTGCAGGTCCGGTGTGTGGATGACGACGAGAACGGAAACAGGAATTTTACAGGCGCGTTGCAATCTCAGAGCATCCTCGCCGACGCGAGCTTTTGCTGTGGGTAGTGAGAGTCGTCGCGCGTTACGATAGCGGCGTCGAACAAGCGAGCGGTGTTTATGACGGTAAGCATCCGTGAAGAAACCTTCACAAGCAGACTGGGAATCGGGCAAATCGAGTCGATCAAACCAGCGCGTAAACCTAAGCCTTGGCGACGTCCGGCTGTCGCAGCCGGATATGCAATTCCCGCAATTGCTTCTCGTCGACGCTGCTCGGCGCCTGCGTAAGCAGGCATTGCGCGCGCTGGGTTTTCGGGAAGGCGATGACGTCGCGAATCGAGGTTGCGCCGGTCATCAGAGTGACGATGCGGTCGAGGCCGAATGCGATGCCACCGTGCGGCGGAGCGCCGTATTGCAAGGCGTCGAGCAGGAAGCCGAATTTGGCGCGCGCTTCCTCAGGCCCGATATTGAGCGCGCGGAACACTTTCGACTGCACGTCTTCGCGGTGAATACGCACCGAGCCGCCGCCGATTTCCCAGCCGTTCAGCACCATGTCGTAGGCTTTCGACAGCGCTTTGCCGGGATCGGACGACAGATAATCTTCGTGGCCCTCTTTGGGAGCGGTGAACGGATGATGCAGCGCGTTCCAGCGCGTTTCTTCATCGTCGTATTCGAACATCGGAAAATCGACGACCCATAGCGGGCGCCAGCCTTTATCCGCGAAACCGCGCTCGTGGCCGATCTTGACGCGCAGCGCGCCAAGCGCATCGTTAACGACCTTGGCCCGGTCGGCGCCGAAGAACACGAGATCGCCGTTTTGCGCTTTACTGCGACGAAGTATTTTGTCGACTACACCTTCCGGCAGGAATTTGAGTATTGGCGACTGCAGGCCTTCGACGCCTTTGGTGATGTCGTTGATCTTGATGTACGCCAGCCCTTTGGCGCCGTAGATCGCGACGAATTGCGTATAGCCGTCGATTTCCTTGCGGCTCAATTCGCCGCCACCGGGAACGCGCAACGCCGCGACGCGGCCATCTTTCAAGTCGGCGGCGCTTCGAAATACCTTGAACTCGACTTCGCGCATCACATCGGTCAGTTCCGTCAGCTCTAGCGGCACGCGCAAATCCGGCTTGTCGGAGCCGTAGCGCGCCAGCGCTTCCTCGAATGTCATGCGAGGGAACGGATTCGGCAGCTCAATACCGAGCACCGCTTTGAACAACTGGCGAATCATCTCTTCCACCAACGCAGTGATACCCGCCTCGTTCATGAACGAAGTTTCGATATCGATCTGCGTGAATTCAGGCTGGCGATCAGCGCGCAGATCCTCGTCGCGAAAGCATTTGGTGATCTGGTAATAGCGGTCGAAGCCGGCGATCATCAGCAGTTGCTTGAACAACTGCGGCGATTGCGGCAACGCGAAAAACTGTCCAGCATTGACCCGCGATGGCACCAGATAATCGCGCGCACCTTCCGGCGTCGAGCGCGTCAGCATCGGCGTTTCGATATCGATGAAGCCGTGCCGGTCGAGAAATTGGCGCACTGCCATCGCGACTTTATAGCGCAACCGCAGATTTCTCTGCATATCGGGGCGGCGCAGATCGAGGAAGCGGTATTCGAGGCGCACGGTTTCGCTGGTGTCTTCGTCGTCCATCAGGAATGGCGGCGTCAGGGCCGGATTCAATACTTCGATTTCGCTGGCGACGACTTCGATTTCGCCAGTCTTCAGATTCGCATTGACCGTGCCCTCGGGCCGCTCGCGGACCAGGCCTGCGACCTTCAGCACATATTCGTTGCGGATGGTCTCGGCGACCTTGAAGCTCGCGGCATCCTCGGGATTGCAGACGATCTGCACCAGACCTTCGCGGTCGCGCAGATCGATGAAAATGACTCCGCCATGATCGCGCCGGCGATGCGACCAGCCACACAGGGCAATGGTTTCGCCAAGATTTTTTCGCGTGATGTCGCCGCAGTAGTCGGTGCGCATAGCTTGAACAGAAAGTGGAGCGGCGCTTACTGCGCCGTCCTGATTGTGACGAAGGCGCTACAGAGCGCGCAGGATGGTTTTCGGGCTTCTCGTGCCGGGGGTGACCACACCCATCGAAATGATGTATTTCAGCGCCTCGTCGACGCTCATATCGAGTTCGATAACATCGGTTTTCGGCATCATCAGGAAGAATCCGGAGGTCGGATTCGGTGTCGTCGGGACATAAACGCTGACGAATTCACCCGGCAAGTGGTTGATGACATCGCCGCCCGGCGCGCCGGTCAGGAAGGCGATCGTCCACGAGCCCTGGCGCGGATACTGCACCAGCAGCGCTTTGCGGAACGCCTGACCGGTCGACGAGAACAGCGTATCGGAAACCTGCTTGACGCTTGAATAGACCGATTTGACGACCGGAATGCGGCCGAGCAAACCCTCCCAGGTTAGCCAAAGCCGCTGGCCAAGGATGTTGGTCGCGGCGATACCGCTGACGAATACCACGATCAGCGTCAGGACCGCGCCAAGGCCGGGAAGGTGGAACCCCAGCCAGTTACGCGTTTGAAACGCGTCGGGCAGCAACAGCAGGCTCTGATCCATGATGCCGATCAACAGACTCAGCACCCAGAGCGTGATGCCAAGCGGCACCCAGATCAA
>JBGTFJ010000040.1:0-6301 GCA_041747355.1 Burkholderiales bacterium | reverse complement strand
AAAGCGCGAACTGCTCGAAGAAACAGGCTATATCGCGCAATCATGGCGCCACCTGATGACTATGTATCCGTGCGTTGCCTATTCGACCGAACGCATCGAGCTTTATCTGGCGCGCGAACTGTCGTTCGTCGGTCATACCGGTGAAGACGGCGAGTTTCTCGAAACCCTGAAGTTGCCGCAGACGGAAATCTGGGACTGGCTGAGGGACGGTAGGATCAGCGACGCCAAAACGATCCTCGCGTTGCTGTGGCTGAAAAACCTGCATGCGCAGCCTGGGTAGAAAGCCTGATACCAGGAAGCCTGATACCGAAGCCTGGACCAAACTCAAAAAAACCCGCACCGGAAGTGCGGGTTTTTTAGCCTGCTTTTCTCTCTGCTCGGATGGTTACGGGCGGGGAGATCATGCAGTTGTCTAGCGCGCGGGAGCGGGCGCCGGCGTCATGGGTTCTTTATCCATGGGCTTGTTCATGGCTTCTCTTTTTTCTTCAGCCACGTCTTTCTTCGCTTCCCCAATTTCCTTATTCGCTTCGCGCTGTTCCTTGGCGACTTCTTTCTGGGCCTCGGCGACGTCTTTTTGCGGACTATCGCACGCGCTCAGTGCCAAAAGGAAAAACGGTGTTGCCAGCAGACTCAGTTTTTTCGTGCGCATGGTTCTCTTCTCCAATGGTTATTGTCTGTTTCATAGCATTGTCCAGCAGTTCCCACTAAGCAATCGACGTGCCGATCACGCTTGGCGTACAGCGCGCATTCTGGAAAGTTTGGAAAGCCAGCGCCAAGCTGTCGCCAAATGGAGACAAGGTCAGTGTTACGGCGGATGTCAGCTGCCGGTTGGCGGTTCCGCATGAATCAATCGAGGTTTCTCGATTGGCGGGCTTTCGATTTCCTGGGCAAGAGTGGGGCGTTTTTTGCGCCGGAACTCTTCGAGCTTCACCGGTTTGCCGGTTTTGATCGATTGATACAGTGCAGTGATGATGCGCACATCGGCCAGCCCCTCCTTGCCCGATGGCTCAGGCGCTTCGTCATTGAGCACGCAGTGGGAAAAATACAGCAGTTCGGGAGCGAACTGATCGCGCCTGGCAAATACGCGCTTACGTGTTTTGCCGGCGATCGTCAGTCGATGGGTCAGTTCGGCGGCGATCTCATAGGCCGGGTCCAGCCGCAAGTCGCCTTTGGTGCCAACGACCTGATACGTAGAAACGTCGGACGAACCGAAGCCGCTAACGAACTGCGCCAGACGCTCGTTCGGAAAGCGCAAGACCACGCCAGTCATTTCTTCCACTTCGGAAAAACGCTGTTCTCCATTGCTTGCTGAATACGCGAACACCTCGGTCGGCTCGTCGCGAAACAGGTAACGCGCGGCATTGATACAATAGATGCCCATGTCATAGAGCGTGCCGCCGCCCAGCGCTTTTTGCAGGCGAATGTCGCCGGCTTTGATCTGCTGCGCGAACAGCGAACTGAAAAAGCGTGGCTCACCGATCCTGCCCGATTGACGATTTCCGCAGCCTTGAGGTTGGCTTCCTCGAAATGCAGGCGATACGCAATCATCAGCTTGACCCGATTCTGCTCAGTTGCCTCGATCATTGCCTCGCATTCCCTGACCGTCACCGCCATCGGTTTTTCGCACAGCACGTGAACGCCGGCGCGCGCCGCGCGTTCGGTATATTCGCGATGCATATTGTTGGGCAGTGCAATGTAAACCGCATCGATTTCGCCGCTCTTCAGGCAGGCATCGTATTGGTCGTAGGAATAGGTGCTGGTGACGTTGTATTTCCTGCCGAGCCGTTTCAGCTTCAGCGGGTCATCCGAAACCAGTGCGGTCAATTCGGAGTTTTTGCCCGCGTGCGCGAATGCCGGCAGCACCGCGATCTGCGCGATATAGCCAAGGCCGACCACCGCATAGCGAATTTTTCCCTTTGCAGCCGGACTGCTTACCGGCGTCTGCTTTGGCGCCGCTATTTTCGTCGCCGTCGTCGACGGCTTGCGAGCGCCTTTCCGCTTTTGCGAGTCTGTCCGCTTGCGAGTGTCCATCTTCACCCTGGTTCGGGAAGTCCTTTTCGGGAAGTCCTTTCCGGGAAATCTTTCGCCGATCTGGCTACCATGGGCCGGGAAGCAGCAGCATTTGTGCCCGCTGGCCGGCGCTTTGCCAAAGCCCGGCTCAAGGCAGGCTCGTCCGCCGGGGATGCGCGATGCCGGTGCTGTAAGACTTACACAACTATGTAAATTTGCACTCACCAAAAGTGCCTTGCGTAACCGGCACACTGCTCTTGCGTAACCGGCACACTGCTCTTAACGCAGCAAAAATTACGGTTCTGGCGGCGGCATCATTTTTGCTGCACCAAAGTAACGCGATGGCATGCGGCGCGACAGCGGGCCTTTGCGCGCGCAAGTTGTTATCTGCTGCATTAATTTACCGTTCAATTCGGTTCGCCCATTTCAAAGCTCGCGCCCGGTTTTTTACAATAAAGAGAGCGCCGATTGCAAAGGAAAATAATGTCACCTTCAGCTGTTCGACTTAAGCCAGCGCTTGACGTTGCTGTCCACGTTGCGGTCCGGCCCTTGACGGCGAGCGCTTATCAGCAGGTACGCGCGGAGACCGAACGGTTGTGCGAACCGCTGGAAACCGACGACTACAACATGCAATCGATGGCCGATGTCAGTCCGCCGAAATGGCATCTTGCCCATACCACGTGGTTCTTCGAAAATTTCGTGCTCGCTGCGTTTGTGCCCGGCTATGTGCCGTTCCACCCGAAGTTCGGCTACCTGTTCAACTCCTACTACCAAACTGTCGGAGCGTTTCATCCGCGCATTCAACGCGCGTTGTCGAGGCCGACGGTCTCGCAGGTTTACGAATATCGCAAGCATGTCGATATGCACATGTGCGAACTGCTGACCCGTGCCGAAGGCGCCACCTGGCACCAGATCAACGCGCGCATTGAACTCGGCTTGCATCACGAACAGCAGCACCAGGAGTTGCTGCTCACCGACATCAAGCATACTTTTGCCAGCAATCCCTTGCGTCCGGCTTACCAGAGGGCGCCGCAACGGCAGGAAAGCTCGCAGGCGCTGCGCTTCATCGAATTCCCGGGCGGCTTGAAGCAGATCGGGCATGACGGCGAAGGCTTCGGTTACGACAATGAGATGCCGTGCCATCCGGTCTACGTCGCCTGTTATGACCTCGCTTCCAGATTGGTAAGCAATGGCGAGTTCCTGCAATTTATCGAAGCTGGCGGGTACTGCGACCCGCGTTACTGGTTGTCCGAAGGCTGGAATGCCGTGAACCAGCGCGGGTGGACAGCGCCCCTGTATTGGGAACGGGAAGAAACCGACGCCTGGCAGATCATGACATTGTCGGGAATGACCGCGATCGACGAAGCCGAACCGGTTTGCCATATCAGTTACTTCGAAGCCGACGCCTACGCGCGCTGGGCCGGCAAACGCCTGCCTACCGAGGCGGAATGGGAGCTTGCCGCCCAAGCTTTGCCGGTACAGGGAAATTTTCGGGAAAGCGGCAGGCTGCATCCGCAACCCGCGGGGAAATCCGAGGGCGCGGCGCAATTGTTCGGTGACGTTTGGGAGTGGACGCAAAGTCCGTATTCGGCATACCCGGGCTACCAGCCGGCGGCCGGCTCGCTCGGCGAATACAACGGAAAATTCATGTGCAACCAGTTCGTGCTGCGCGGCGGGTCATGCGTGACGCCGCGCTCGCACATACGCGCGACCTACCGCAATTTCTTCACTGCTGCCGACCGCTGGCAATTCACCGGAATACGATTGGCGCAGGATGGGCTGGCGCGGAATGCCCAAGACCGGCAGGTTCATATTCCATGAACGCCCTGACTGCGACGAAAGCATCGGGGCGCTTGCGTGTTTCGGACCTGCATCCCGAGCAGGCGGACTTTGGCAGCGAAGTGGGCACTGGGCTGCGTCAGCCGCAAAAAACGATTCCTCCCAAGTTTTTTTATGACGTGCGAGGATCGCAGCTATTCGACGCGATCTGCGAGACGCCCGAGTATTATCCGACGCGGACCGAAAGTGCGATCTTGCAGCAGCGCGCCGGGACCATCGCCGGACTCGTCGGCGCCGGCGTTCAATTGATCGAGATCGGCAGCGGCAACAGCCAGAAAGTCAGGCTGTTGCTCGATGCGCTTAAACCGGCGTCGTACATGCCGCTCGATATTTCACGCGAGCATCTCGCGCAAGCGGCGGATGCGATGGCGCGCGACTATCCATGGCTCGATGTTCACGCGGTTTGCGTCGATTACATGCAGCAGACATTCGCACTGCTGCCGCGCTCGGCGCTCAGGAAGCTTGCATTTTTCCCGGGCTCGACGATCGGCAATTTCGAGCCATACGAAGCGCTCGCGTTTCTGAGACGTTTACGCCGACTGGTCGCGCCGGGCGGCGCGGTGCTGATTGGCGTCGATCTGAAAAAAGACGTCGCTATTTTGAATCGCGCCTACAACGACGCAAGCGGAGTAACCGCGCGTTTCAATCTGAATCTGCTCGCACGCATAAATCGCGAGCTGGGCGCCGACTTTGATCTCGAGCACTTCGAGCACGACGCGTTTTACAACGAGGCGATGGGGCGCATCGAAATGCACCTGGTCAGCACCCGCATGCAGAACGTTTGCGTGGCCGGCGAGCGTTACTCGTTCGAGCGGGGTGAAACGGTGCATACCGAAAACTCATACAAATACAGTGTGGCGCAGTTTCAGGTTATGGGCGAGGCGGCGGGTTTTAACGAGGTCCGCACCTGGACTGACGCCGACCGGCTATTCAGTCTGCATTATCTGGCGGGGCCTGAACCGGAAACACAATGATGCGACTTCGAACGAACCGGCATGAAGAACCGTATCTTTCCCTTCGTGACGGCGTTCCATCTAGATAGCCGCCTCGTCAGTCTCGCCGGTGCGGATGCGCAGCACCTGCTCAACCGTAGTCACGAAAATCTTGCCGTCGCCGATTTTGCCGGTGCGCGCCGACTTGACGATGGCTTCGATCGCCAGATCGACGAGTTTGCCCGGAACCACGACTTCGATTTTGACTTTGGGCAAAAAATCCACGACGTACTCGGCGCCGCGATAGAGTTCGGTATGGCCCTTCTGCCGGCCGAAACCCTTGACTTCCGTCACCGTCAATCCGGTCACGCCGATTTCCGATAGCGCTTCCCGCACCTCGTCCAGCTTGAACGGCTTGACGATCGCTTCAATTTTTTTCATTCGATTTCTCCAAGTGCAACGGTATTTCTGCCCGGGCCTGACTGCGGCAAACCCACATTATAAACACTGCGAGGGGATCGCGAGGCTCAAAGCGCATGCCGGTATTTGTTCGTGATCGGGTAACGCCAATCCTTCCCGAAACCGCGCGGCGTGATGCGAATTCCGGGCGGTCCCTGCCTGCGTTTGTATTCGCTCGCGGCGATCAGGCGCACGATTTTGGCGACGTCGTCTCTGGCGTAACCGCGTGCGACGATCTCGCCCGGCCCGAGGTCGTGTTCTACGAACGCTTCCATGATGCCGTCGAGAGCAGCGTATGGCGGCAAGGTGTCCTGATCGGTCTGATCGGGCTTGAGCTCAGCCGACGGCGCGCGCTCGATGACGCGATCGGGTATGACCCGGGACAGGCCGTTGCGGTAGTGACCGAGCTTGTACACCAGCGTTTTGCTGATGTCCTTGAGGACCGCAAAACCGCCGACCATGTCGCCGTACAGCGTGCAATAGCCGGTGCCCGATTCGCTCTTGTTTCCCGTGTTCAACACGATATAACCGGTCTTGTTGGATAGCGCCATCAGCAGAACGCCGCGAATCCGCGATTGCAGGTTTTCTTCGGTCGTATCGCTCGCGGATAGAACACGATTGGTTAAACCGCTAAATTCATCGGCCAGCGAATTTTGAAAGGATTCGTACAGCGCTGCGATCGAAATCTCGCTGTAGTTAACCGACATCAGGCGGGCCATCGCGCGCGCATCGGCGATGCTCATGTCGGCCGTATATGACGAAGGCATCATTACCGCGCGCACGCGGTCCGCGCCTAGAGCGTCGGCGGCGATCGCCAGGGTCAGCGCCGAATCCATGCCGCCGGACAAGCCGATCAGCGCGCCGGGAAAACCGTTCTTGCCGAGGTAGTCCTTCACGCCCAGACACAGCCCGCTCCAGACTTCGGCTTCCAGCGACGGAGCCGAAGCGAGGACGCCGGCGCCGGGAACGCCATGGTCATCGAGTTCGACGATACCGAGAACTTCTTCAAAAGCGGCAAACTGGTGAGTCGTCGCGCCAGCCTGATTCATCACGAATGAGCC
>JBGTFJ010000039.1:0-9635 GCA_041747355.1 Burkholderiales bacterium | reverse complement strand
GATCGAAGAGGGCGGCCGGCGGGAAGTCATACGCTTGCAAGGCGACTTACCTTCGCCAGTCAATCCGCCCAGCGGTTGCCACTTCAATCCGCGCTGCCCGGACGTGATGCCCCAATGCCGCGAGATCTATCCGCCGCGCACGCAACTGAGCGAGACGCACGCGACGCATTGTCATCTGTATAACGAAGAAAGCAATTTCGACGAAGCAGAAAGAAGCGGGCCGTCAGACTGAATCGCCCAGTATCGGCGAAAGTAGGAACAGCGCAGAAGCGGCATTGAAGGATGAGGGAGCAGGCTCGAAACGCATTTCCGCACAGCGCCGAGTCAGGACGGTAAGACCTAACGATTGTCAGGAAGACGCCGCTACATCCCCCGAGCCTGGTTTCAGTACGAGCTTCTGTCCGAGCGACAAGTTGCTCGAACGCAAGTTATTCCACGACTTCAGTTGCGCGACGGTCACGTCATAACGCTCGCTGATGCTGAACAGCGTATCCCCTTTCTTCACGATGTACAGCAGTTGCCGTGCAGCTTTGGCCAGCGGACCGCTGGCGATAGGCGTCTTTGTTTGGGTCGATGGAATGCTTTTGGTGGACGGCTTTTGCTTTAAAGCCAATACTGCCTTTGCCGCTCCGCCCGACTTCTTTTTGTCGGTTGCAGCTTCGACGCGTGCGCTTTCGGCTACGATGGCTTTTTCGGATAGGTGCAGGGGCACGAGCAGCGGCCCTGCCGACGCTTTGGTTATGCGACGGCTCAAGCCATTGATCTCTTTCAACTGGCTCGTGCTGATCCCGAAGCTGGCAGCGATTTTATCGAGACGTTCACCTTTACGCGCGACGTAGATACGCCATGAAACCAGCGGCTTCTTGTGATTATCGAGGTTAGTCGAAAAAGCTTCGGCTTTGTCGACCGGCAATAGCAGCAGTCGCGAACCATCGGAGTTGATCATCGGCCGGTTGAAGGCCGGATTCAAGGAAATGAATTCTTCGAGCGGTACCTCGGCAAGCTTCGCCGCTACCTTCACGTCGATCTTCTGCGGCGCCGCGACGGTCGTGAAGTATGGTTCGTTGGGGATCTCGGCCAATTCGAGCCCGAAAAGCGTAGGGTTTGCGACAACGTTTTTTACTGCCTGCAACTTCGGCAGATATTGCCGCGTCTCGGTCGGCAGACCCAAATTCGGGTAATCGGTCGGCAGATTTTTTGCCGCGTTGCGCGCAATGGCACGGGAAACCGTTCCTTCGCCGGAATTGTAGGCGGCGAGCGCAAGGTCCCAACTGCCGAACATTTCATACAGCTTGCTCAGATAATCGAGCGCGGCGTTGGTACCCGCGATCACGTCGCGTCTGTCGTCGTACCACCAATTCTGTTGCAAGCCGAAATATTTGCCGGTCGAAGGAATGAACTGCCAGATGCCGGCGGCGTGGCTGCGTGAATAAGCGGTGGGATTGAAGGCGCTCTCGATCATCGGCAGCAGCGCAATTTCGGTGGGCATGTTACGCCTTTCAACTTCCTCGACGATGTAGTGCAGATAACGCTTGCTGCGGTCCACCACGCGTTTCATGTAATCCGGCCTTGCCGTGTACCACCGCTCGTATTCCGCAACAACCGGGCCGGGCACAGCCGGCATGTTGAAACCATTGCGAATGCGTTCCCACAGATTTTCCTGGTCGATCGTCAAGTCTTGGCTAAGCGCAGCCGAGAATATCCCGAGCGCTTGCTGGTTTGCCGCGTCGTCGCCGCTGGGAATGACGATAATTCTTGGATCGGACGCTGACGCAGATGCCTGGGGTGCGGCGGATGGCGTGGCTACCGGTTTGGCGGCGCGAATCCTGGAGGCAGGTGTTACTTCGGCTTTCACGATCGGGGCCGGCTCGTGCGCGGTGGAAGGGCTCGAGGGAGCGGCCGCCGCGGTGGGAGGCTCCCTTTGTTCTACGGCGACAGGCGCATCGTCCGGCTTAACGAGATCTCCTTGCGTGGAACAGCCTTGCAGAACTACTGTTCCCATAACTATAGAGAAAATAATAGCCGGTATATTAGCCATTTATGATTCTAACTTAAAGTTAATAGTCATATTAGACAAAATTACCTGCCCCGTCAAGCAGCTTATTGCCGATCTTTCCATTGTCGCAGCGCAGCAAAAACTTCTATCGGGCCGGTCAGCTTTTGCCCGGTGAAGTCGTTGACGGCCGAGATGATTCTTGGATCTGTACAACGCAAGAACGGATTGGTCGCGATTTCCAGCGCAATATCGGACGGCAACGTAGGGCGGTTTTGTGCTCTCAATAACCGCGCGGCTTTTTCCCGAACGATGAGGTCGATGTTATCAGGATCGACGGTTCGCGCGAAGCGAAGGTTGGCGAGCGTGTATTCGTGGCCGCAGTAAACCTGCGTCGCGGGAGGCAGTTGTGCGAGCTTATTGAGCGAATCCAGCATCTGCCCGGGCGTGCCTTCGAAGAGCCTTCCGCAACCGCCTGCAAAGAGGGTATCGCCGCAGAACACGACACCAGGTCCGACGTATGCGATATGCCCTGCCGTATGGCCCGGGATGGAAAGAACCGTCAGCTGCAATCCGAGTTCGGGAAAATCCACGGCGTCTCCTTCCTGCAGCCGATGCGTGAGTGTCGCAATCGCTTCGCCCCGGGGACCGTACACGGGAACATGAAAAAAATCGAGGAGGTCAGCGTTGCCGCCGACGTGGTCGCGATGGTGATGGGTACTAACGATCGCAACCAGCCGCAATTGTTCTTGTGCGAGATAAGACAGCACTGGCTCGGCGTCGCCAGGATCGACCACGACTGCGTGTTCGCCTTTGCGCAGCAGCCAGATATAATTATCCTGAAATGCTTGTAGTGGAACGATCTGAAGATTGCTGTCGTCCTCACCGGGTATCTGGGTTTCGGAGATCACGTCGAATGTTGATTTTGGTTTAACGCGAATGGAAAACTCGCTGGCGGCGCTCGCGGCGTGGCTCGATACTCCACTCGGCCAATATTTGCTCACCAGAGAGCAGGATTACTTCGATCAGACCGTCGCGGATGTATTCGGGTTCAACGCCTTGCAACTGGGTCTTTTGGAGTTCGATTTTCTGCGGACCAGCCGCATTCCGCTACGTGTTCGGATCAACCGCGACGAACTTGCCCATCATGTCGATATCTTGCGCGCTGATTTTCGCGAACTGCCGATTGCCAGCAGTAGCGCCGATCTCGTCGTGCTGCCGCATATTCTGGAATTCAGTGAAGATCCGCATCAAATCCTGCGCGAAGTCGCCCGCATTCTCGTGCCTGAGGGCCAGGTTCTGATAGCGGGGTTCAACCCTTGGAGCTTGTGGGGCTTGCGGCGACCGCTGCGCCCCGCGCCTGGCGACTCACCGTGGTGTGGCCGCTTCATCGATCTGCCGAGACTCAAGGATTGGCTCGCATTGCTTGAATTCGAAGTATCCGCGGGCAGGATGTGCTGCTACGTGCCGCCGATCACGCAGGAAAAATGGTTGAGCAGGTTCCAGTTTATGGAAGCGACCGGCGACCGCTGGTGGCCGATCGCTGGAGGCGTCTATTTCCTGCAGGCGGTTAAACGTGTGCGCGGCATGCGCCTCATCATGCCGAAATGGGATGAGCGCCGTGCCTCGCAAAAGCAGCTAGCCGCTGTCCCGCAAAAGCTGGCTCGTCGGAGAGCAGAGCCCGCCGCACCGGCGCCGACAATGATCGATGTCTGACATCGTCGAGATTTTTACCGATGGCGCGTGCAAGGGGAATCCCGGCGCAGGCGGCTGGGGAGCCTTGCTGCGCTTTGCAGGACGAACCCGAGCGCTGTTCGGAGGCGAAATGCACACCACGAATAATCGCATGGAACTGACCGCGGTCATCCGCGCGCTGCAAGCGCTGACGCGGCCGTGCCGGGTGCGCCTGAGCACCGATTCGCGTTATGTGCAGCAGGGCATCAGCAACTGGGTGCACAACTGGAAGAAAACGGCGTGGCGGACCGCGGACAAAAAGCCGGTCAAGAATGCCGACTTGTGGCGCGAACTCGACGCGCTCGCCTTACAGCACGAAATCGAATGGATCTGGGTGCGCGGGCACTGTGGGCACGATGGTAACGAGGCGGCCGATGCGCTCGCCAACCGTGGCGTTGCATCGGTCCTGGCGACAAGTGATGGAGCTCATATCTAGCAGCATGCGTAAGGTTGCGACCAGGCTTCTGTGATGGAGGGAGTTTTTGCGACAGATTTTTCTCGACACTGAAACCACCGGACTCGAAGCAAATCTCGGTCATCGCGTGGTCGAACTCGCCGGCGTCGAACTGGTCAATCGCCGCCTGACCGGCCGCCGTTTTCACCGCTATCTGAATCCCGAGCGGATGTGCGATCCGGGTGCGCTCGCGGTCCACGGTTTGACCGATGAATTTTTGCGGGACAAGCCGCGCTTCCGAGAGATTGTTGCGGAGTTCCTCGATTACGTCAGTGGCGCCGAGCTCATCATCCACAACGCGCCCTTCGATGCCGCCTTTCTGAATCGCGAGTTTGTTCTGCTCGACATGCCGCCGATCAGCGATTGCTGCGCGTGCGTGACCGACACCATGCGCATGGCTAAGGAGCTCCATCCCGGAAAGCGCAATTCGCTCGATGCGCTGTGCGAGCGCTATCAGATCAACAATGCAGCGCGAACTTTGCACGGCGCGCTGCTTGACGCTGAATTACTTGCCGAGGTTTATCTGGCGATGACGCGCGGCCAGGAAAGCCTGATTATCGAACTCGCGACCGTGGTAGCCGACCGGCAAGACGATGCCGACCACGCAACAGGATACGAGCTGATCGTAATCCGCGCCAGCGACGAGGAGCTTGCCATGCATGCGCAGCAGTTGGAAGAGATAGGCAAGGCGAGTAAGGGTGCTTGCGTATGGCTGGAACAGGCTGCCTGAATGCCCGGCGTCCTGGCTCCGTGTTTCCGATTGCCGCTGCTGGCGAGCTAATTTCGCTTGTTTCTGAATGTGCAGTACGTCATTGGATTACTTGGCTCCCCGACGTGGGATCGAACCACGGACCCACTGATTAACAGTCAGTTGCTCTACCGCTGAGCTATCGGGGAATTTTGAAGCGCGCATTGTAGCGACCGGGCAGGGGCTGGGTCAATGCGTCGCCCGGATCGCATCGTGTTATCCGGCATCGTGGATTGCTTACGTGATTACTTTTGAGATCCCCTCCGCCACATAATCGACGTTGTGCGAGTTCAAGGCGGCAACGCAGATACGGCCGCTGTCGACCGCGTAAATGGCGTACTCGTCGCGCAGTCGTGCGACTTCCTCTTTGCTCAGGCCTGAATAGGAAAACATGCCGCGTTGCTTCAGCACGAAGTCGAAATTTCTTCCTGGTGCACGCGTTTTCAACCGATCTACAAGCCGCTGGCGAATTTCCCGTATCCGGTCGCGCATGGCGGCAAGCTCGCGCTCCCACAAGCCGCGCAATTCTGGGTTGATCAGCACTGCGGCAACCACCTGGCCACCATGCGTTGGCGGATTGGAATAGTTGGTTCGCACGACGCGCTTGACCTGGCTCAGCACGCGCTGCGCTTCGTCGCTGCTGCCAGTGCAAATGCTCAGCGCGCCGACGCGTTCGCCGTATAGCGAGAAAGATTTCGAAAACGAGCTCGCGACAAACAGCGGGCCGCCGGCGTCTGCGAAGCGCCGGACAATGGCGCCGTCGGCGCCGATACTCTCACTGAAACCCTGATAAGCGATATCGAGAAACGGAATCAGATTGCGGCTGGTGACGGTCCCGATGACATCGGCCCATTGCTCCGCGGACAGGTCGACGCCGGTCGGATTATGGCAGCACGCGTGCAGCAGGACGATGCTCCCGGCGGGGAGGCCGTCCAGTGCGGCTTTCATCTCGGCAAATTTCAGCCCTCGCGTCGCCGCATCGTAATACGGATAGGTTTTGACCGGAAAGCCGGCGTTCTCGAACAGCGCGCGATGATTTTCCCAGCTCGGATCGCTGATCCAGACGGTCGCATCAGGCACCAGCTTCTTCAGAAAATCGGCGCCGATTTTGAGGCCGCCGGTGCCACCCAGAGCCTGAATCGTAACGATGCGGCCCTCGCTGACGGCAGCACTTACGCCAAACAGAAGCGATTGCACGGCGCGGTCGTAAGCCGGCAAGCCGTCGATGGGCAAATAGCTGCGCGGCGAAGCTTTTTCCATCAACTGGACTTCGGCGCGACGCACGCACTCGAGCAGCGGAACTTTGCCGGCATCGTCGTAATAGACGCCGACGCCGAAGTTGACTTTACGCGGATTTTTGTCGGCGTTATACCCTTCAGTAATGCCGAGGATAGGGTCGCGCGGCGCCATTTCTACGCGCGCAAGGAACGACGGCGAGGCTGATGCGTCCATATGCTAGGATAAATTGTGAGACGGCGAATTGTACCGTGATCGTTACCTTCCCCAACAGCCCATTCAAGCTTCATCAGCCTTTTTTGCCCGACGGCGACCAACCGCAGGCGATCGAGGAACTCGTCGAAGGCCTGGCAGACGGGCTTTCTTTTCAGTCGCTGCTCGGAGTGACCGGCTCGGGCAATACCTACTCGATGGCTCACGTCGTTGCCCGGCTCGGCCGGCCGGCAATCGTGATGGCGCCGAACAAGACGCTGGCCGCCCAGCTTTACGCCGAGATGCGCGAATTCTTCCCGGAGAACGCGGTCGAGTATTTCGTCTCGTATTACGACTATTACCAGCCGGAAGCCTATGTGCCGTCGCGCGATCTGTTCATCGAAAAAGATTCGAGCATCAACGAGCATATCGAACAGATGCGCCTATCGGCGACCAAATCGATGCTCGAGCGCAAGGACACGGTCATCGTGGCGACGGTTTCGGCGATCTACGGTATCGGCGATCCGGTCGATTACCACAGCATGGTTCTGCACCTGCGCGAGAAGGAAAAAACCGCACAGCGCGACATCATCAAACGGCTGGTCGAAATGCAGTATGAACGCAACGAAATCGAATTCAAGCGCGGTACCTTCCGTGTGCGGGGCGACGTGCTCGATATTTTCCCGGCAGAAAGCTCGGAGATTGCGCTGCGCGTGTCCCTGTTTGACGATGAGCTCGAAAGCCTGTCGCTGTTCGATCCGCTGACCGGCCATATCCAGCAGCGCGTCGCGCGCTACACCGTGTATCCATCCAGTCACTATGTAACAACGCGCGAAACCACGCTGCGCGCGATCGAGCAGATCAAGATCGAGTTGCGCGAACGCCTTGCCGAATACATGCGCGACAACAAGCTCGTCGAAGCGCAACGTCTCGAAGGCCGCACCCGTTTCGATCTTGAAATGATGAACGAAATCGGCTTCTGCAAAGGCATCGAAAATTATTCGCGTCATCTGTCGAGGCGCAACGCCGGCGAACCGCCGCCGACACTGATCGATTATCTGCCGCACGATGCGCTGATGATCATCGACGAAAGCCACGTGACGATTCCGCAGATCGGCGGCATGTACAAAGGCGATCGCGCGCGCAAGGAAAACCTCGTCGAATACGGTTTCCGGCTGCCGTCGGCGCTCGACAACCGGCCGCTGCGCTTCGACGAATTCGAACGCATGATGCGGCAGACGATTTTCGTATCGGCGACGCCCGCCGAATATGAGAACGCGCATCAGGGCAAAGTCGTCGAGCAGGTCGTGCGTCCGACCGGTTTGACCGACCCGACGATAGAAGTGCGCGCCGCCTCGACCCAGGTCGATGATCTGCTATCCGAGATCACCGCGCGCACCGCAAGCAACGAGCGCGTTCTGGTGACGACGCTGACCAAACGCATGGCCGAGGATCTGACCGATTATCTGTCCGACCACGGCGTCAAGGTGCGCTATCTGCATTCCGATATCGATACCGTCGAGCGCGTCGAAATCATTCGCGATTTACGGCTCGGTCATTTCGACGTGCTGGTCGGCATCAATCTGCTGCGCGAAGGTCTGGATATTCCCGAGGTTTCGCTGGTCGCGATACTGGATGCGGACAAGGAAGGGTTCCTGCGTTCCACGCGTTCGCTGATCCAGACCATAGGCCGCGCCGCCCGTCACATAAACGGGACGGCGATTCTCTATGCCGACGTCATTACCGCATCGATGCGCCGCGCGATCGACGAAACCGAGCGGCGGCGCAACAAGCAGATCGCGCATAATCTTGCGCGCGGCATTACGCCGAAAGGCATCATCAAACGCGTGACGGAAATGATCGACGGGATATACGAGCCGGAGAAAGCCTATCTGGCATTGCGCGCCGCGCAGACCGAGGCGTCCTATCGCGCGCTGAGCGAGAAGGATGCGACTCGCGAGATCAAACGACTGGAGAAGGAAATGCTGGCGTGCGCGAAGAACCTCGAATTCGAGCGCGCCGCCCGACTGCGCGACGAATTGAAGACGCTGAAGCAGTATCTGTTCGGTGTCGAGATCCCGGGCTAGGCAATCGCTATGATCAAAGTATTGTTTGTCTGCATGGGCAATATCTGCCGCTCGCCGACCGCGGAGGCTGTGTTGCGGCATGCGGCTGAGCAGGTGGGCCTGGGCGAGCAGATCTTTATCGATTCAGCCGGAACTCATGCTTATCACATCGATCAGGCGCCGGACCGGCGCGCGCAGCAGGCGGCGAAGCGCCGCGGCTACGATTTGAGCTGTTTACGCGGGCGTCAGGTGTGTGCGCAGGATTTCCGCGAGTTCGACTACATTCTGGCGATGGATTCCGAGAATCTCGCGCTGCTCGAAGAACGTTGTCCACGCGAGTTTGCGCACAAGCTTCGCTTGTACATGTCCTATGCGCGGCGACACCGAAGCGACGCAGTACCCGATCCTTACTATGGCGGATCGCAAGGCTTCGAACAGGTGCTGGACATGGTCGAGGATGCCGCTGCCGGCTTTCTCGACGCAATTAAAGTTTCGCGAAATCGGAACACCCGATAAGGAAGACCGAATACTCGAAAGCCCGGTTTTTGCCGGGCTTTCGAGTTTCATGCGACGCTTATTTGTGCGTCTCGATTTGAACGAGCGGCAGGTTTTCGACGGGCGGAGTCGGCGCCGGTCTGCGAACTCTGGAAGGGCTGGCAACGGCTTCTGCCTCTGCAACATCGCGCGCCGCAGTGTCTTTCAGCTTATGCGGATCCGTTTCGATTTGCACCCAGCCTCCGCTCGTCCCGACCTCGTCGGAGCCGTTCGCAGCCTTTTGCGGCTCTGCCTCGGCGCCTGGCGGATGAGCTGGCACCGGCGCGGCGGATTCGATCTGCGCCGCGTTTTGCTCGAAGAAGAGTCTGGGGGATTCAGAAATAACCGAGCTCTGATCGATTATCCGCCTGGAAGCCTCGTCAGGCTTGGCTTCAAAAGGCGCTGCGCTTTCGTAGTCGCTGGGTTTGTCGAGCTCGACAGTACTATCCGACTGCAACGCTGTTTCCAGCGGCGACGAAAGCTCCGGCGAAGCATCCGCTGCGGGCATCGTGAACCCGGCTTTTTCGGTCGGAATCGGTGTAGGGACGCTCGTGACAGGTGCTGCGAACTCGAGTTCGTCGTTCGACGCGGTCATGTTCGATTCACCGATATCCGCTGGAGCCGGTGCGCGTTCCCCGCGATCGCGTCGCCCGCCGCGACGTCCACGCCGACTGCGCG
>JBGTFJ010000038.1:0-7979 GCA_041747355.1 Burkholderiales bacterium | reverse complement strand
GCGAGCAGCTGAAAGCGATCCAGAAAGAACTGGGCATCGCCAAGGACGATCGCACCGCGGATATCGACCGTTTTCGCGATCGCGTCGACAAGCTGACCTTGAAGCCGCAGGCCGAAAAGCGTATCGAGGACGAATTGCAGAAGCTGTCGCTGCTCGAAACCGGGTCGCCCGAATACGCGGTCACCCGAAATTATCTCGACTGGCTGACACAACTGCCGTGGGGCAAGCATTCGAAGGACAAGCTCGATCTGAAACGCGCGCGCAAGATCCTGGAAAAAGATCATTACGGCCTCGACGACGTCAAGGACCGTATCATCGAATTCCTCGCGATCGGCGCTATGAAGGGAGAGATCGCGGGATCGATCCTGCTTTTGGTCGGGCCGCCGGGCGTCGGCAAGACATCGATAGGGCGTTCGATTGCAACCACGCTGGGACGCGAGTTCTACCGGTTTTCTTTGGGCGGCATGCGCGACGAAGCCGAAATCAAGGGCCACCGCCGCACCTATATCGGCGCCATGCCGGGGAAATTCATCCAGGCGATCAAGGAAGCCGGGATAGCCAATCCCGTGATCATGCTCGACGAGATCGACAAGATCGGCGCGTCGTATCACGGCGACCCCGCCTCCAGCCTGCTCGAAGTGCTGGACCCGGAGCAAAATTCAGACTTTCTCGACCACTATCTCGATGTGCGTTTCGATCTGTCGAAAGTGCTATTCGTCTGCACTGCAAATCAGCTCGACACGATTCCCGGCGCCCTGCTCGATCGCATGGAAATCATTCGGCTGTCGGGTTATATCACAGCCGAAAAAGTGCAGATCGCGAAGCGCTATCTATGGCCGAAGCAGCTCGAAAAAGCCGGCATCGCGCGCGACCGTCTGATGATAGGCGAGACCGCGCTACGCCATATCGCAGAAGGCTACGCTCGCGAATCGGGGGTGCGTAGCCTCGAAAAACAGCTAGGTCGGCTGGTGCGGAAAGCGGCCGTGAAGTTCATCAATGGCGAGACCGGGCCGATTACGATCAGCGTGAAAGCGATCGAGGAGTGGCTGGGCAAACCGGTGTTCGGCCGTCAGAAGCCGTTATCCGGCGTCGGCGTCGTCACCGGCCTGGCGTGGACCGCGATGGGCGGCGCCATTCTGAGTATCGAGGCGACGCGCGTGCATACAAAAAGCCGCGGATTCAAACTGACCGGGCAACTCGGTAGCGTGATGAAAGAATCGGCCGAGATCGCGTTCAGCCACGTCTCTTCCCACGTCAAGGAATTCAACGGCAATCCGACTTTCTTCGATAGCGCGCACGTGCATTTGCATGTGCCGGAAGGCGCGACGCCGAAAGACGGACCGAGCGCCGGCATTACCATGGCGACGGCGCTCTTGTCGCTGGCACGCGATCAACAACCAGCGCGGCAGCTCGCCATGACCGGCGAATTGACCTTGACAGGTCAGGTTCTTGGCGTCGGTGGAATCCGCGAGAAAGTCATTTCGGCGCGGCGCAGCAAAATCATGGAACTGATTCTGCCCGCCGCGAATCAGCGCGATTACGACAAGCTTCCGGCATACGTGCGTGAAGGCTTTGCAGTCCATTTCGTCAAGAATTTTCGCGAGGTCGTGCAGCATGTCTTCGGTTGAGAAAGAAACGCCGGCTGGTGCGGGAGAACGGATGTTCGATGCGGTATCCGCAGCGGTCGAAGTCGCTGCGCCGCTGGCGCGGTTGCACGGTGAGCCGATGCTCGAAATGCCGCATGACCTCTACATTCCGCCCGACGCGCTGCAGATTTTTCTGGAGACGTTCGAAGGACCGCTCGATCTTCTGCTTTATCTGATTCGTCGGCAGAACTTCGAAGTGCTCGACATTCCGATGGCCGAAATGACGCGTCAGTACATGGATTACATTGCCCTGATGCGCGCGAACCAGCTTGAACTCGCAGCCGAATACCTGCTGATGGCAGCGCTTCTGATCGAAATCAAGTCGCGGATGCTATTGCCGAAGCCGAGTGAGGATGTCAGCAGCGAAGCCGACCCGCGCGCCGAACTCGTGCGCCGTTTACTCGAATACGAGCAGATGAAGCAGGCAGCGCTTAGCCTCGATGCGTTGCCTTGCGCCGGCCGCGATTACCTGCTGGTTCTGATCGAACTCGAACGCGGCGCGCCGCAGCGCCTGCCGGTCGTCACGGCCATCGATTTACGCAACGCGTGGTCGTCCGCCATGACGCGCGCGCAGCAGAATCGGCACCATAAAGTCAGTCGCGAAACGTTGTCCGTGCGCGAGCAGATGACTCGCATCCTGCGCCGTCTGCAGCATGGGGGTTTTGTCGATTTCGTCGATTTGTATCGATCGGAAAAAGGCGCCGCGGAAATCGTCGTCTGCTTTCTCGCGGCGCTCGAGTTGGCGCGTGAAGCGCTGATCGAGGTCAGCCAGCACGAATCTTTTTCGACGATTTATCTTAAATTGGCCGACGCTCAGGCCGGGCAGGGCGGTGAACAAAGCAATGCCGCGTGACCACGTTCCTTAGGCGATAAGATAGTGGGCGCGCCGCTGTACGAGTTATCCGAGATCAAGTTGATCATCGAAACCGCGCTTCTGACCAGCCCGGTACCGCTGCAGCTTGCCGAACTCAAGAAGCTGTTCGATGAGGATCTCGGCGCCGAAACCTTGCGTAAAATTCTCGAACAGCTCCAGCAGGATTGGGACGGGCGGGGCGTTGAACTCGTTTCGGTTGCAAGCGGCTGGCGCTTTCGGGCAAAGCCCGAGTACCAGCAATACCTCGATCGTTTGACGCTCGAGAAAGCACCGCGCTATTCGCGCGCGGTAATGGAAACGTTGGCCATAATAGCCTACCGGCAGCCTGTCACGCGCGGCGACATCGAGGAAGTTCGCGGCGTGACGGTTTCAACCGGCGTGATTCGGGCGATCGAAGCGCGAGGCTGGATCGATGTTGTCGGCCATCGGGAAGTGCCCGGACGCCCCGCGCTTTATGCGACCACGAAGCAGTTTCTTGACGACCTGAATCTGCGCTCTTTGAGCGAATTGCCGCCGCTTGAAGAAATCGGGGCTATGAAAGATCTCTAGTGTCCTGAGTTGCTAGTTCGCTGCGGAAAAGATGCCGAGAATCGCCGCCATACTGCGTTGCGAATCCTCGCCAGGTGTCCAACCTGGCTGTGGTTCGCGCCTCGTCTGGCGCCGATTTCGGCACTTTTCGTTGCCAAGCCACTATGGTCCTATTATTCCGCGAACTAGCAACCCAGGACACTAGAATCCGCCTACCATGGTTTCCTTGACCACAAGCTGCCCGGTTGCTAAACTTCGAGCTTAAATCTGACGCGGGGTGGAGCAGTCTGGCAGCTCGTCGGGCTCATAACCCGAAGGTCATAGGTTCAAATCCTATCCCCGCAACCCACGATAGAAATTAAGGCGGCTAGTGCTGAAACTAGCCGCTTTTTTTTTGCGCCGGTCGATGCATGAATTTCTCGCCAAGCCTTCCCCACGACATGCTTCTACATCGGGTGCCATATTGCTTGAATTGCTAGCGAAGCTTCCGCTTCGCGTCCTTTATGTTCTTACGCCAGCTATTTATTTCTGGCTCTATCGGATCTGGCGATTTCGTACGGAAATTGTTCGCGAGAATCTGAAAAACTCCTTTCCGGACAAGAGCGACGCGGAGCGCGGGCGGATAGCGCGCGACTTCTACCGGAATTCCTCCGAAGTTCTGGTGGAAGCGATCAAGGCGCACACAATGAGCCGGGACGAAATCGCGCGCCGGGTAACCATCGTCAATCGGGAAATCGTGCAGACCTGCGCCGATCAGGGACAGTCCGTGATACTGCTGGCCGCGCATCAATGCAACTGGGAGTGGCTGCTTTTGGCAAGCAGCATTTCGTTTCCCAACGGAGTCGATGCCGTTTACAAGCCGCTGCACGACAAGCGCGTCGAGTCATTCATGTTTTCAACCCGGGCTCGATTCGGCGCGCGGCCGATCCCGGCCAGGGAATTTTTTTCCGAGATCGTCAAGAGAAAAGGAAAGCCGCGATGCTACGCCATGGTTGCCGATCAAACGCCGCTGGCCGATGAGGAAAAATACTGGACGCGCTTTCTGAACCAGGATTCGGCTTTCTTTGTCGGCGCGGACAAGATTGCGGCGATCACCGGTTCTCCAGTAATTTTCGTAGCAATAAGACGCCTGCGCCGCGGCTATTACGAAGCTACGCTAAAGTTGATCGCGGAGCCGCCGTATGCCGGAGACGCCAATGAAGTGATAGAGCGGTACGTGGCGGAAGTCGAGCGCCAGATCGAGGAGCACCCCGCCGATTGGTTTTGGGTGCACCGGAAATGGAAATACAAAAAGCCGCTGTATGCTTGACCGGCGCAGATGCCGGTAGCCTGCTACCCAATAATCACGCGCGGCTCGAGCTGCCTTCGAGCTTATTTTCGAGATAAGCGGCAAGCTCGGCGATGGTCGGATAGTCGAAGAAATCCGTGATCTCGAGTTTCCCCGGCCAGTATTTGTCGATCTGCTCGTAGATTTGCGCGAGCGCCAGCGAACTGGTTCCGCGTTCGAAGATGTTGTCGTGAAGGCCGATTTTGTTGCCGGTAATGTGGTTCGCGCAAATCTCATGCAGCGTCGTCTGCACCGCCGTCTGCTCGCCCGCCTGCCTCGAATCCGAGCGCTCAAGCAGTTGCAGCTTGACGAGCGCTTCGTCGAATTCGCCGTTCGCGTAGCTTTCCGTAAGTAGATAGCGTTGAATCTTGCCGCTCGTCGTCTTCGGAATGCGCCTGACCGGGATAACTTTGGAGATCGAAAGGCCCGCGTGCTCGGCGATAGTTTTTCTGACTGATCTGGCAACGGGCAGGAATTGATCGAAATTCTCCCGGAACAACACGAATACTAGAATCTCGTCGGAACCTGCTTCTTCGTTGCGGATGCCGCAAACGGCTGCCTTGCCCAGTTCGATGTTCGCTGCCCCGCCAAGCAGCGCTTCCAGATCATGCGGGAAATAATTCTGGCCGTTGGCGAAGATGATTTCCTTGACGCGGCCGGTGACGGTCAGCTCCTTGTTTACGATGAAGCCCAAATCCCCGGTGTCCAGCCATTCACCGACGAACGCTGCCTGCGTAGCGCTGCTGTCGTTGTAATAGCCGCTGGTGACGTTGCCGCCCGCGATCTGGATTCGACCGATCACATAATCGGGTAAAGAGTTTCCCTCACCATCAGCGATGCGCATGCGGCAATTTCGGACGGTCGAGCCTACGCACGCGAAGCTGGTGCCGTTCGGATCAGTTGCAGCGACCGTCTGCACCGCATCGCCCATTTTCATCGCGTCGCGAGTAACAGTGACTGTCCTGTATTCGACTCCGGATTCGGGAAAAGTGACAGCGAGGCTCGCCTCGGCAAGGCCATAGACCGGATACATCGCGTTGCGGTGCAGGCCAAATTGCGCGGTCGTTCTTAGAAAATCTTCGCAAAGCGTGACGGAGATCGGTTCGGCGCCATTGAAGAGCGTGCGAACGTGCGAAAGATCGAACCGCACCTTGCCAGGTTCGAACCCTTTCAAAAAATGTTTGTAGCCGAAATTCGGCGAGCACAACACGTTGGCTTTCTTGTCGGATGCCTTTTGCAGCCACAGTTGCGGTCGACGAACAAAGACTTCAGTGGGCATGATGTAGTGCTGTGCGCAGGCTATCAGCGGCGTCAGATGAAAGCCGATAAGACCCATGTCGTGGGTCAGCGGCATCCAGGAGAGCGTCCTGTCGGTTTCGGCTAATTCGATGCGCTCGATGATCGCGTAAATGTTGGTCAGAAGATTGCGGTGCGTGAGCGCAACGCCTTTCGGTTCGCTGGTCGAACCGGATGAGAACTGGACGAATGCGATGTCATCGGGTTGCGCGCGGTGTACTTCACCATCGCGCGACAGCTCTTCGATCCTGTCCAGCAGCAGCATCTTGTCGGCGATCATACCGAGCTGTGCGGAAAGATTATTAGCCTCTGCAAAGGCGGAAAGCTTGTCCGCGTTTTTTTTATCTGTGCACAGAAAGGGATTGTCCAGCTTCTTCAGAATGCGAAAAAATTTGAAGCGATGCTCATCGGAAAGGCCGGCGGCAACAGGTACTGGAATCAGTCCACCGAGCAGGCAAGCCCAGAATGCGTCGATGAACTGTTCGTTGCTGCCCACAACAAGAATGACTTCGTTCCCCGGAGCTGCGCCGAACTGCTGCAAGTGACAGAGCAGCCCGAGTGCGCGACGATGGATTGTATCGAGCGTGACCACGCGCTCGCTTTGCTCGCCCTCTATATAGGTAACGCTCCGTTCGGCAGAGCGGCGATCGCTCAGGGCTGCGGGCAGGGTTGAATAAAGCATCAGTGTGGAAGGTTTCTTGGAACTACACGCATCCGCAGGTTGTTTCGTGTTCGCAGGTTAACCTGCGCCTCAACTGCTATGGGCTGCCCGGGAACATAGCACAGACGAAAATCACGGGCGACCAGCACCACATGGAGGGTCATCTCAGCGAGCGCAAACTGCTCGCCGATACAAGCACGTGGACCCGCGGCGAACGGAATGCTCGCATGGCGATGGCTTTGCGGCGTGGCGAAGCGCTCCGGCCTGAATGTTTCGGGTTCATCCCAGAAATCAGGATGCCGATGAACAAGGTAGGGTGAGATAAAAACATCGCTGCCGGCGGGCACCCTGTAATTCCCGATTCGATCGTCATCGATTGCACGTCGCGTCAGCAGCCACCCTGGAGGATAGAGCCGAAGTGTCTCTGCTATGACCTGTCTTGTATAGGTGAACCTGTTCAAGTCATCAAGTTGCAGAGGGGCCGGCAGTTCCATGGCATCGATTTCGTCATGGAGCGATTGCTCGACTTCGGGGTGCTGTGATACCAGATACCAGAGCCAGTTCAACGCGCTTGCTGTCGTTTCATGGCCGGCGACGATCAGGGTCATCGCTTCGTCGATCACTTGCCTGTCGGACATCGGCTCGCCGCTTTGTCTGTCGCGGGCTTGCATCATCAACGCCAGGAGGTCCAGTCTTTGGCACGCATCGGTTCGGCGCTGTTCTATCCATTGCTGCAATTGTTTACTCAGACCGCGGAATTTGTAGGCGAATTGAAGATTGCGTTCTGGTTCGTCAGTCAGGACGGAAAACGGGTTCGCGCTGTCCGCATCGAAGGCGCGGTCGATTTGGTCTCCGAAAAGCGCGTCCAGCACGATGCGCAGGGTGAGGTTACTTGTCTCCTCGGTTATATCCACAGTCGCATTCGTGTTCTGAATTTGCCGCCAGCGATTGATCAGAGTCAGATTGCAATCTCGAATCGCGTTCACCATCCCGCCCAACACGGTTTTGTGAAAAGCCGGCTGAACCAGTTTGCGTTGACGTTGCCAGAAATTGCCTTCGCTCGCCATCAAGCCGTTGCCGAGCAGGATCTTGACGCGATCGATACCCACCCCTTTAGTGAAATTGCGGTGATTGGCGACCAGAACGTGTTTTACGTAATCGGGGTGGCTGACGACAAAGATGGATTTGCCTTTACTGGTGGGCAGGCAGAAAATGTCACCCAGCTCTTTGAAGACGTCTAGTAGCCACTCCAACGTACCCTCGGGAAAACTAAGGTCAAGCTTCCGAGCAGCGGTTGGCGGTTCTGTATGGGGAAGTCGCACGGGATATAAGTCAGCAAACGCCGCAAGATTTTAGAGGTTTTCATTGCAAAACGTACAACACTTTTGTAGAATGCGCATTCTTTGCGACATGCAAAGCGGTTAGGCCGGTCACGTCGTTGTTCGCAGTGAAACCCCCCAGCCCTCTTCGTTCTTTAACAAAATACAGTCGATAAGTGTGGGCGCTTGTCTTGGACGGCGCGATTCTCGTATGGGAAACCTTAAGAGTCGAGTCGGCTTCAAAGATGAAGTGCTCGCATAGCAATTTGGAATGTCATGCGAGAGTTTTAAGATTAAACTGAAGAGTTTGATCCTGGCTCAGATTGAA
>JBGTFJ010000037.1:0-4210 GCA_041747355.1 Burkholderiales bacterium | reverse complement strand
GTCGGCGTCATCGCCGCCGGCGCGAAAGCCGAGTTGAGCTACGTCGTGCAGGTCGGCGCCGGGTCGCGTATCGGCGAGGCGGTGAACCGCGCCGTCGGCACTGCAAACGGCGGCATTACCTCGAACGTCGCGCTAGCCGCGGTGCGCGTGCGCGAACCTTTCTTCACGTCGCAATTCACCATCATCGGCCGCGTCGTCGAAGGCGAATGCAATACGGCGTGGGAAGCGCTCAAGGGCGTGCCCAATATCCGTATGCTGCTCGAAGACGGAACCTACGTTGCGACCGATCTCGACGGCCAGTTCCATTTTGCAGGCGTGCGGCCTGGAACCCACGTTGTGCAGCTCGATCTCGACAGCCTGCCGTCGCATCTCGAAGCGGTGCCGTGCATCCAGAACACGCGCTTTGCGGGGCGGTCTTTTTCACAATTTGTCGAAGCGCAGGGCGGCAGTTTGTGGCGCGCGGATTTTTATGTGCGGGCGAAGGCCGGGGCTGCGAAGGAAAGCAAGGCAGTGTCTTCGGGCGCCGCCCCTACGTTCGCGGATAACGGCAAAAGCATCATCCCTACCCCAGCCCTCCCCCGTCAAGGGGAAGGGGGTTCCTCTGATGCGATCGACCGTCAAGGAGGAGAAAGTACCTCCGAAGTGGCCTTCCCCAAGGACGAAGGCGAACTTCCGAAATCTGATCCCTCCGGTGGAGCAACTACTATGAATGCCGCTGCTGCTCGCGATGGCAGTCATTTGCGTGAAACCCTCCCACCTCGCGGGGAAGGGCAGGGTGGGGGGGCTGCGGCGCCCGCATCCGCGCCCACCGACGCCCGGAAGAAACGCCGTCCCATCATGGACGACGCTACCGCCGCCGGCGGCAAGACTGATTTCATGACCGGACAAAAGCCCGGCGCCGAATGGTTGTTCCCGGAAGCGAATCACAATCCGCGCGCGCCGACAGTGCGTGTCGCCATCAAGCACGCGGCGAATCAAAAGATCGTGCTCAAGAATAAAGGTCAGCCGGTACATGAACTGAATTTCGACGGCACCGAAACGAGCGCCGACAAGACGATCGCCGTCAGCGTCTGGCGCGGCCTACCTTTGACTGATGGTAACAATCGTTTCGATGCCGATGTCATCGACGAACGCGGCGCGATCGTCGCCACGCTGTCACATGATGTGCGCTACTCAAATACCCCGGCGCGCGCAGTGCTCGTTCCCGAGGAATCCGTGCTGGTCGCGGACGGCATACACAAACCGGTGATCGCGGTGCGCGTTCTCGATCGCGAAGGCAAGCCGGTACGCGCCGGCGTCAGCGGACCGTTCCGCGTCAATCCGCCTTACATTTCGGCGCAGGAAGTCCAATTCCAGCAGCAACGCCAACTGGCCGGGCTCGACCGCTATGCGCCGACGTACAAGGTCGAGGGCGATGACGGCCTCGCTTACATCGAACTTGCGCCGACGACGGAAAGCGGCAGCGTCGTGCTCAATCTGAGCTTCCCGCAAAACGATCGTGCGGCGCGCGAAGACGAATTCCGCCTGTGGCTCGAAGGCAAGCCGCGCGACTGGGTCGTCGTCGGCTTCGGTTCGGGAACCGTCGGCTACAACACGTTAAAGGGCAATATGCAGTCGCTAAGCGAAGCCGGCGTCGATGACGACGTTTATACGGACGGCCAGGTTTCTCTGTATGCGAAAGGCCAGGTGCAAGGCAAATGGTTGTTGACTATGGCATACGATTCCAACAAGGCCGGCGGGCAGCGCCGCCGCAAAAGCGTGCTGTCGACCATCGATCCGCAGCAGTTCTACACGCTGTACGGCGACGGCGCCGAGCAGCGCTACGACGCGGCCAGCCAGGAAAAGCTGTATCTGAAAATCGAGCGCAATCAGTTTTACGCGCTGTTCGGCGACTTCGACACCGGCCTCACGCAGACCGTGCTCACGCGCTACAGCCGGACTTTGACCGGCGTGAAAAGCGAGTTCCGCGGCGAACTGATCAACTACACGGCGTTCGCTTCGGACATCGCGCAGAATTTCGCGCGCGACGAAATTCAGGGCAACGGCACTTCGGGTTTGTATCGCTTGTCGCGCGACAACATCGTGATCAACAGCGAAAAGATCCGCATCGAAACGCGCGATCGCTTCCGTTCCGAACTTATCGTGAGCAGCCGCGAGCTGCTTCGCCATATCGATTACGACATCGATTATGCGGCGGGAACGGTATTTTTCCGCGAAGCAATTTTGAGCCGCGATTTTAATTTCAATCCGAATTTCATCGTCGCCGAATACGAGACGTTCAATGCCGGGGACAAGGAATTGAATGCCGGAGGCCGCGTCGGCACGCAATTCCTCGATGGCAAGATCCAGGCCGGCGTCTCCGTGATTCGCGATGAAGCGAACTTCGGCGCGACCGATCTCGGCGGCGTCGATGTGAAAGGGAAAGTTGCGCCGAACACAGAAGTACGTGTTGAAGCGGCGAAAAGCAGTGGCCAGGCGGCGCAGATCGAGCGCGACGGCAGCGCGTATCTGGCGGAAATCGAACATCACGACGGCAACTTCGACGCGCTCGCTTACGCGCGCCGGCAAGCGCCGGGCTTCGGCGTCAATCAGCAGAACGCGGCGGAGTCGGGAACGTTCAAGGCCGGCGCCGATGCGCAATACAAACTCAACCCGAAGACCGCGCTGCAAGGCCAGGCCTACCGTCAGGAAAATCTGGTCAGCCGCGCCACGCGCGACGCCGGCACGGCGCAGCTCGAATACCGTGAAGATTTGTGGAGCACACGGGTCGGCGCACTGTTCGCATCGGACGAGGCGGTTACCGGCGAAACTTTCGACTCGCGTCAGGCGACACTTGGCGCGAGCCGCTATTTTCTCGACAAGAGACTCGAAGTCAACACGCAGGCCGATATCAGCCTTGGCGGCAAAAACGACAGCGTCGATTTTCCTTCGCGTTATACCGTCGGCGCCGCTTACGCGATCAACGAAAGTCTGCGGTTGCTCGCGGCGCAGGAATACACCGACGGCGAGCAATTCAATACGGCGACGACGCGCTTCGGTTTCCAGGCTGTGCCGTGGAAAAATGCGAAGCTCACCAGCACCCTGAACCAAAGCCATATCTCCGAATACGGTCCGCGCACCTTCGGCCTGTTCGGCCTGACGCAATCGTTCCTGGTCGACGAGCACTGGGGTTTCGATGCTTCAGTCGACACCAGCCGCACTCTCAAGGAATCCGGCAATGCGCCGCTGGTGATCAATCAGAATCAGCCCATCGCATCCGGCGGCGTGCTCGGCAATGGTGCGCTCACCGAAGATTTTTATGCGCTGTCGGGCGGCGCAACCTATCGCGCAGAGGTATGGACATGGACCGGACGCGCGGAAACGCGCAACGGCCAAACCAGCGATCGCCATGGCTTGACGACTGCCTTCCTGCGCCAGGCACAGGCAGGCGTGGCATTCGCGGCGTCCGGCCAGGGTTTCGTCGTGGAGCAGGCAAATGGCAGCCAGGGCCTGTTGGCGAACGCAGCTTTGTCGTGGGCTTACCGGCCGCTGGGCCGCAAGTGGTCGCTGCTCGACAAGCTTGAATTCCGCTTCGACCAGTTGCATAACGGCAACGGCGGCGTCGGCAGCGGCCTGTTCGGTAACAACAGTCTGGCGGTGAGCGGCGATGCCAAATCGCGCCGCTTCATCAACAACATTGCCTTGAATCGCGTATCACACGCATGGCGCGAGGCTGACGTGCGAGGCAACTTGTTCGAGCTCAATCAGCGCAATCAATATTCGCTGTACTACGGCTCGAAATACGTTTTCGACCAGTTCGACGGCGCCGACTATACCGGCTACACCGATCTGAGCGGCGCCGAATGGCGCTACGACATCACGCGCAAAATCGATATCGGCATGCGCGGCAGCGTGCTGCACGTTTGGAGCCTGAGCAACTACCAGTACTCGGCGGGGCCTGTCGTTGGCTTTTCGCCGCTGGACAACGCCTGGATCAGCGTCGGCTACAACATTAACGGCTTTCGCGACCGCGATTTCGAGGCCGCGCACTACACCGCGCAAGGGCCGTATTTCACCTTGCGCTTCAAGTTCGATCAGTTGACCCGCATCGGGGGATCTAAGTCGCATCCGCAAGCGAGAGTTGCAGCAGACTATCCCGAACCCAGCGGAGTCACACGATGAGCCAGCGGGTGATATGGCATGTATTGAAGCTGCTACGCCCGGCATGCAT
>JBGTFJ010000036.1:0-11512 GCA_041747355.1 Burkholderiales bacterium | reverse complement strand
AATTCCAGCAGTTGCAAATTGTCGCGCCCGCGCACTTTAAGCAGGCTGTGTTTGCGATCCAGACCGACCTCCAGCGGGCGATAGACGGCATGCAGCGCGAGCGAGCTCAGGATACGGCTATTACGCTCCACCGCCAGCGGTGCAAGCGATGCGTAGCCTACGCGCTTGCCGATACACAGATGCCCAACGCCGTCGGCTGCCTCATCGACAGCCGAGATTTCCCACTCCGCCTGCGACCTGGCGCCGAAAAATACCGCGGTTCCGGAGCGCTTTGCGCTTTCCACCGCTGCAATGAATTCCGCATCGAAATCGCTTGCTTCGCGGAATTCCAGATCGAAAGCCACCACCCTGGCGCCCGCCCCGGCGAGGTTGCGCAGCAAGCGCGCATGATCGCCGCGCCAATTGCGGTCGAAGCGTTTGGCAAGCGCGCGTTCGGTGTCCTCGGTGATCGCGACGATGGCGATTTGCGGGCTGAGCGCGACCGGCGCGAACTGCTCGCCCAGCCACATCGTATAACTTTCGATTCTGGTATCGAGAGCGAAAAAATCGAACACGCGCATCCAGGCAAACAACATCATCAGAAACGCGATGGTGATTGCGCTCGCTGCAGCCGCTCTGCCCAGCAAGACTTCACGCAGTCGCACCCACAACGACGTCGCCCGTTTGCCTGGATCGCGCAAGCGCTCGATCAGCAAGCCGATGTCGTCGTCATACCGCGTATGCCGGAGCTGATGCGCGTTGTACTCGGCAAGGCGCGCGATATCCGGCGGCAAATCTTCCGCGCGCGGCATGCGCGCTTCATCGATCAATACCGGAATAGTTTCGATACGCTCACGATCCAGCGCTGCCGCGATCTCGCGGCGAACCCAATCGTCGGGCGCATCGATGCGACGCTGGCCTTGCGCGTCGCCGGAGCCAAGCCAGGCCTTGCCGATTACCGCAAGCACGGCATCGCAGGAAGCCAGTTTTTCATCGATGACGCTGGCGAAGCGCTCGCCCGCAGCGATGTTCATACGTCGAAGAAAATCCGATCCGCACCGAACTCGCGCGCCAGGCGATCGCGCAAGCGTCCTGCAGCGTCGGCGCTGTCCTCTCGCCGATAGCTGATGAAGACCGTGGTCATCGCGTCTTTTCGGCTACCGCGTTTTCAAGTATTCGATCATCCTCCGGTCAGGATCGAGCATCAACTCCAGAGCGAATGCAGCGCGGATAAAGGGCGTGTAACCCGGGTTGCACGTGTTGCTCCCATATCACACAGCAACTTCTGGGCAGCCGTTAGATTCGGGTCAGCGCGCAGCTTTTCTTGCTTGCTTACGATGTGCTCCGAGGTCCTGCGTTGGCGATCCGCAGAACAATCAGGACGCCTTTCGACGTTGGCTATGGAAAGCGGCGAAATCGGCGCGGCCAAGCGCCGGCATGGCGGCGATCACCCTTGCCGCGTGCGTTGCCGTTCGAACAGCGCAGCCCAGGTCAGCGCGTCAACGACGCCATTGTCGTCAAGTCCGTGCGCGGCCTGAAAGCTTCTCACCGCCGCTTCGGTATCGCGGCCGAACCAGCCATCAGCTTCCAGGTTGTAGCCTTCGAACTGCAAGCCTTCTGCAGCACTTTGACCTCAGCGCCCAGTTCGGGCGAAATATGGTCGAAGCCATCGTACAAGCGCAGCGGCACGCACCGCAAATGCCCCTTCACAGGATTTGCGGACACCAGGCGCGGTTTCGCGCGACTCATTGCTTTCACGGTATTGCCTCCCTTCATGCCACGAGCGATCGAGCGTCGCATCTATCACGTGGCGAGAACCTCTCGCATGCCGCCGCCCCGGTGCAAGCGTTGCGCGCTGGCGTACAACAAAGCTGCGCGTTGAAGCCGCATCGGCCTTGGCCGTGAGTCAGGAACCTCTAATTAACCTATCCATGGCCGCGCGCCGGCCGTGTCCAGGACGCATCGTCCGGGCCCGAACGCGGCCAGCCTTTGGGGTGCTATGATGCGCCAGACCGAATCAGGACGCGATTCCCGATTATTCTTGTCCTGTAGTACGTTCTCGTAAATACGACTAAAGGACTAGTACTAAAGTAATAGCCGCATGGCTGCGCCCGGAATCACGCAAAAATTTGCGCCTTCTTGTTCTTGCTGCCGCCCTCAAGCTGCCGATACTGCGTATAGCCGTCGCTGTCGAGCAGCGCGTTGATGCGTAGGCAGTTGCGCGTAAGTGATTTTTGTAATTGACGGATCGCCTGCAGCGCAAATACGCCATCGCACCGTGACAGTTCCGCCGATCAGCGCGTCATACGAATATTCGCGGTCGGAGCAGCCCGAAAGCAGCAGCTTCTTCTTTTCCGATTGCGGATAATCCGCGACGCCAATTACAAAATCAACTACGCGCAAACTGAAGCTAGCCGTCGTCGCCCGCGCGAAATATGCCTGTCCCGCTCCTGTATAATTGAACTTTTTTGAGGCGCCAGGATGGATTCCGAACAAATCAACGCCATCGCGAATCAACTGCAGGACTTGAACGGCCGGGCAGCCCACTTGCGGAGGTATCTTTGACTACGATGCCAAGCAGCGGCGGCTCGTCGAAGTCAGCGCGCTCGCCGAAGACCCGGCGACCTGGAGCGACAACAAGCGCGCACAGGAAATCGGCCGCGAACGCAAATCGCTGGAGGCGGTCGTTGTCGCACTGACCGATCTCGACCAGGGTTTACGCGATGCCGCGGAACTGTTCGAGGTCGCGCGCGCGGAGGACGATGACGCAACGTTGACGGCACTCGGCGTGGACGCCGGCAGGCTCGAACAAACCGTGGCGAACATGGAATTCCGACGCATGTTTTCCAATCCAATGGATCCAAACAATTGCTTTGTCGATATCCAGGCCGGCTCGGGCGGGACCGAGGCGCAGGACTGGGCTGCCATGCTCGAGCGCATGTACTTGCGCTACGGCGAGCGGCGCGGCTTCAAGACGGAAGTGCTCGAAGAATCGGCGGGTGAAGTTGCCGGCATCAAGGGCGCAACGCTGAAAATTTCCGGCGAGTATGCGTACGGCTATTTGCGTTCCGAAAGCGGCGTGCATCGTTTGGTGCGCAAGTCGCCGTTCGATACCAGCGGCCGCCGCCATACCTCGTTTGCCAGCGTCTTTGCCTACCCGGAAGTCGATGAGACGATAGACATTGCGATCAATCCCGCCGATTTGCGCATCGACACGTTTCGCGCATCCGGCGCCGGCGGCCAGCATATCAACAAGACCGATTCAGCAGTGCGCATCACGCACTTGCCGACCAACAACGACGTGCAATGCCAAAGCGACCGCTCACAGCATCGCAACAAGGCCGAAGCGATGGCGATGCTGAAATCGCGCCTTTACGAAGTCGAACTGCGCAAGCGGAACGAGGAAAAACAGGCGATGGAAGACAGCAAGACCGACATCGGCTGGGGACACCAGATCCGCTCGTATGTGCTCGACCAATCGCGCATCAAGGATTTGCGCACCAACGTCGAAATCGGCAACACCCAAAGCGTACTCGACGGCGATCTCGATGAATTTATCGAAGCGAGTCTGAAGCAGGGGGTTTGATGCGCGGCGTATCAGCCGAAGTTGCAGAGTTGAACCCGCTTGGTCTGACGCTATCGGTAGACAACTTGCGCGCGTGAAGGCCGAGGCGAATCTGTGGCAAGCCCAGCGTCTCGCCCAGATGCGTCGCATCGCGACCGGCCTGCTGTTCGCCATGGGCGCCGTGTTTATCTGCGCACATCTGTACGAACCGGCGTATCCCGCGCTCGCTTTCGTGCGCGCGTTCGCCGAAGCGGCGATGGTCGGCGCGCTCGCTGACTGGTTCGCCGTGACGGCGCTATTCCGCCATCCGCTCGGCATCCCGATTCCACACACCGCAATCCTGCCCCGCAAGAAAGATCGGCTAGGGGAAAATCTCGGCAAGTTTGTCGAGCAGAATTTTCTTGCGACGAACGTCGTCGCGGAGAAAATTGCCGGCAGCGATTATGCGGGTCCGTTCGGACGTTGGCTTGCCGAACCGCGTCAGGCCAGCCGGATTGCCGCAGCACTCGTGTCGTTTTTGCCGAAGCTGCTGGGCGCTTTCGACCGGGCCCCGATACAGCACTTCATCAAGCAGCAGGTGCTGTCGTTCGCCGGCAAAATCGATATCGCGCCGCTCGCGGCCCACTTTCTCACCAGCCTCACGGTAAGCGACCGCCATCAACAATTGCTGACCGCCGTCATCGGCCAGTTGTCGATTCTGCTCGATGCCAACAAGCCCACCATACGCGAGAAAGTCGAGCGGGAGGTCTGGTGGGTCCTGCGCAAGCTCGCGATCGACGAAAAGATCTACCACAAGATTGTCGACGCGGTCGAGGAATACCTGCGGGAGGTGCGCGACGCGCCCGATCATCCGATGCGCGCGCGTTTCGACGCGAGCCTCGCCGAGTTCATCGTCAAGCTCGAAACGTCGCCCGAGTACCGCGAAAAAGGCGAAGCCATCAAGCAGCAGTTGCTGCAAAGCCCGGCTTTGCATGGCTATCTCGAAGGCCTGTGGGACGACATCCGCAATTACCTGACGAACGATGCGGCGCGCCCCGATTCGGTAGTCAGGGGACGCATCGAAAGCGCATTGGTCCATCTGGGATCGGCGCTTGCGCGCGACCAGGTGCTGCACGACCGGATCAATCAGTGGCTGCGCGAACTGATCGTGGAAACGGTGCGCGAACACGGCCACCATGCCGCGAACTTCATCGCCGATGTCGTCCGGCGCTGGGATACCGACACGGTGACGGAAAAAATCGAACTCGAGGTGGGGCGCGATCTGCAATACATTCGCATAAACGGCACCTTGATCGGTGGCTTGGTCGGACTCATCATCTACACGGCATCGCTGTTTTTTTAGCCGGTTCGGTTCCATGTAAACTTCTCTTTTGTTCGCGAATCTACATTGATCCTGATGCAAACCCCTGCCAGACCGCCTCTCACCGAGCCTGCGATCGACGAAAACCAGATCGTCGCGGAACGCCGCGCCAAGTTGGGCGCTTTGCGTAATGCGGGCATCGCCTTCCCCAACGATTTTCAGCGCGAGCATTTATCCGCATCGTTGCACACCACCTATGGCGAAAAAACCAATGAGGAATTGCAGGCGGCGCCGGTAACAGTCAGCGTGGCCGGACGCATCGTCCTGAAACGCGTGATGGGCAAGGCGAGCTTCGCCACGCTGCAGGACATGAGCGGCCGTCTGCAGATTTACGTGAGCAACGATCACACCGGCGAAGCCGCGCACGAAGGATTCAAGCACTATGACCTCGGCGACATCGTCGGCGTCCGCGGCGGTTTGTTCAAGACGAAAACCGGCGAGCTGTCGGTTCGCGTCGGCGAAATCCGGTTGTTGACCAAAGCGCTGCGGCCGTTGCCGGAAAAATTCCACGGGCTCAGCGATCAGGAACAGAAATACCGCATGCGCTACCTCGACCTGCTCACCAACGAGGCTACGCAAAGGACTTTCGTCACGCGCTCGCGCATCATGCAGGTGCTGCGCGAGTTTTTCGTGGCGCGCGGCTATCTCGAAGTCGAGACGCCGATGATGCATCCAATTCCAGGCGGAGCCGCCGCGCGGCCTTTCGTCACGCACCACAACGCCCTCGACATGCAGCTTTACCTGCGCATCGCGCCCGAGTTGTATTTGAAGCGGCTGGTCGTTGGCGGTTTCGAGAAAGTGTTCGAGATCAACCGCAATTTCCGCAACGAAGGCATTTCGACGCGTCACAATCCCGAGTTCACGATGCTCGAGTTTTACGAGGCTTATCGCGACTACCGCTATCTGATGGACCTGACCGAAACGCTGCTGCGCGAACTTGCTCTGCAAGTGATGGGCGCATCGACGGTCACCTATCAGGAACGCGCGATCGATTTCGGCAAGCCGTTCCCGAGGCTGACGATGCTGGATGCGATGAAGCTTTATCACGCGCAGTACGACGATGCGGAGCTGAACGACGCCGGCTTTCTGCGCAACGCACTATGCACATTGAAGGTTCCAACACGCAGCAACGACGCGCTCGCCACGCTGCAATTGAAGCTGTTCGAGGAAACGACCGAGCATCTGCTGTTCGAGCCGACGTTTATCCTCGACTATCCGGCTGAAGTCTCGCCGCTTGCGCGCCGCAGCGACAGCAATCCGCAAATCGCCGAGCGCTTCGAGCTGTTCATCGCCGGCCGCGAAATCGCCAACGGGTTTTCCGAACTGAACGACGCCGAAGACCAAGCCGCGCGCTTCCAGGAGCAGGCGCAACAAAAGGAGGCCGGCGATCCCGAGGCCATGCACTACGACGCCGATTACATCCGCGCGCTCGAATACGGCCTGCCGCCGACCGCTGGTGAAGGTATCGGCATCGATCGTCTGGTCATGCTGCTGACCGATAGTCCGAGCATTCGCGACGTGATTTTGTTTCCGCAGATGCGGCCTGAGGATTGAGTTCGATGCTGTTGGCATCAATCCAGCGACTTACGCGGAGCTGACAGGGGCCCCGTTCAACTTCCCCCTTTGGAAAAGGGGGACTGAGGGGGATTTGAGGTCTGCGCTTATGCGAGCACCGAAAATCCCCCCTGCCCCCCTTTTTCAAAGGGGGGTCGAGCGGAGACGGGCGGACGCGACAAGACATTTTCAGCGAAGCTTTCTTTATGAACCAGCCGATCTGGCAGCCCTCCCGACAGCGCATCGCCGACGCGAACATGACGTCGTTTATGGGCGCGGTGATGGAGGTCTGGGGCATGCAAATCGACGACTACGCCGGCCTGTATGCGTGGTCAGTGGCCGAGCCTGAAAAATTCTGGCGCTCGTTATGGTCGTTTGCGGGCATCGTCGCAGAGCGGCAAGGCGATGTGGTTTTGCGGAACAAGACCGCCATGCCCGGCGCACGCTGGTTCCCCGAAGCGCGACTGAATTTCGCGCAGAACCTGCTGCGAAGGCGCGATGACAAAACCGCCATTGTTTTCCGCGGCGAAGACAAGGTCGCGCGCGAGCTCAGCTTCAATCAGCTTTACGACAACGTTTCGCGGGTAGCGCAAGCGTTGCGCGCCGTCGGCGTCGGCCGCGGCGACCGCGTTGCCGGCTACTTGCCGAACATGCCCGAAGCCGTGATCGCGATGCTTGCCGCGGCCAGTATCGGCGCGATGTGGTCTTCGTGCTCTCCCGATTTTGGCGCCGCCGGCGTGCTCGATCGCTTTGGCCAAATCGCGCCCACGGTTTTGTTTGCGGTCGACGGCTATTGGTACAACGGCAAACAGATCGACGCAATGCCCCGCTTAGCGGAAATCGCCGCACAGTTACCGTCGCTGGCGGCCGTCGTCATTGTGCCCTACCTTCGCGCCACGCCGTCCGTCGGCGGCATCGACAAGGCGATTGTTCTTGACAATTTCATCGCAGCTTACGAGCCAGCCGACATCCACTTCGAAGCGCTGCCGTTCGATCATCCGCTCTACATCCTCTATTCCTCGGGCACGACCGGCGTTCCCAAATGTATCGTCCACGGCGCCGGCGGAACGTTGCTGCAGCACGTCAAGGAACATCTGCTGCATGTCGACGTGAAGGCCGGCGACCGCTTGTTCTATTTCACGACCTGCGGCTGGATGATGTGGAACTGGCTGGTTTCCGGTCTGGCTTGCGGCGCGACCTTGATGCTCTACGATGGCTCGCCGTTCTATCCTCGCCCGGACATTCTGTTCGACTATGTCGATGACGAGCGCATCACTATTTTCGGCACGTCGGCCAAATACCTGGACGCCCTGCACAAGCACGGCGCGCAGCCGATTGCGACGCATCGGCTTGCGAGCTTGAAAGCGCTGCTCTCCACCGGCTCGCCGCTTGCGCCCGAATCCTACGACTACGTCTATGCGGCGATCAAAAACGATATGCAGTTGTCATCGATATCGGGCGGCACCGACATCGTGTCGTGCTTCGCCCAGGGCAATCCGCTGCTGCCGGTCTGGCGCGGCGAACTGCAATCGCGCGGGCTCGGCATGCGCGTCGAAGTATTCGACGACGATGGCCGTCCCGTGCGCGGTCAGAAAGGCGAACTGGTTTGCACGGCGCCCTTTCCTTCGATGCCGATCGGATTCTGGAACGACGCTGACGGCAGCAAGTACCACGCAGCCTACTTCAGCAGATTCGCCGATGTCTGGTGGCATGGCGATTACGCTGAGATAACCGAACACGGTGGCCTGATCATCCATGGGCGCTCGGACGCAGTGCTGAATCCCGGTGGGGTCCGCATCGGCACGGCCGAAATTTATCGTCAGGTCGAACAACTCGAGGAAGTCATCGAAAGCCTGGTAATCGGGCAGGCCTGGCCACCCGGAAAAGCAGGCGATGTCCGCGTTGTGTTGTTCGTGCGCCTGCGCGACGGCGTTACGCTCGACGACGCACTGGTCGAACGCATCAAACAGCGCATTCGCAGCCAGACCACGCCCCGGCATGTTCCCGCAAAGATCGTCCAGATCGCCGATATTCCACGCACCAAAAGCGGCAAAATCGTCGAACTCGCCGTGCGCAACGTCGTTCACGGACTGCCCGTGAAGAATCGCGATGCGCTGGCGAATCCGGAAGCGCTCGATCTCTACATCAATATTCCTGCGCTGCAGGCTTAATTGCCAAAACAACGGCTTGCCGGGTTTCGTTAGGGTTGCATGTAAGCTAATAATCTGCTTTAATTCGTTTACTTATTCCGCAGTATTAGGGATTTAAGTATCTTTCTTAATGCAGATTGGAGAAAACAATGTCAGTTTCCCCCAGCAAGACCAACCCGATGCTCATCATCGCGGCAATCTCAGTCATCCTGTTCAGCGGCGTCGGTATCGCCGTGATGACCGGCGTAATTCCCAACTCGTTCTCGAAGACCACGCAAAGCGACGCGATCCTCTTAAGCGAAGCCAAGCCCGCAAGCACGATCGAAATCCCGGCTGAGATCAAGTCGAATGTTCAGGCTACGCCCGTTGCCCAGAAACCGATTACGGGCATGGCCTACGAGTCAAAGCCTGCCACGACCGTCGCCAAGAAGAAGCCGGCGCCGAGCCCGGCGAGGCAGAAAGTTGTAACTGACAGAGTCGCGATGAATGATGTCGCGCCTGCCAGGGTCTGCGGCAACTGCGGCGTAGTCAGCTCTGTCGATGTAATACAGGAAGCAGGCGAAGGCTCGGGCCTGGGCGCCGTCGCGGGAGCGGTTGGCGGTGGCTTGCTGGGTAATCAGTTCGGTGGCGGCAATGGCAAAAAAATCGCTACCGTGGCTGGCGTTCTTGGCGGTGGCTTGGCCGGGCATCAGATCGAGAAACAGGTCAAGAAAACGACCCGCTACGATGTCATGGTGAAAATGGAAACCGGCGGCTACCGGACGTTCACCGAAGCAACCGATCCTGGCCTCGTGTCGGGCGACAGAGTAAAGATCGAAGACGGCAAACTGATCAAGGGATAAATATCAGCAGGACGTAGCCTTACACGGGCGGGCCAATCGTCGATTGGCCCGCCCGTTATTTCAGGACCGAACTACCGCACTCCTCAACGCTGCAAGCGCTTACCAGAACTTCCACCAGCTTTTGTCGCCCTTGCCGCTATCGGGAAAGTTTTGCTGCAGAACGCGGGCGGTGTCATCGCGCAAGTTCGTCATGCCCATCACGTCGTAGGATTTCATCATGATCTGCAGCGCTTCTTCGCGCGCCGGCGCTTGCGGATAGGTCATCAGCACGTATTGCGCGCGATTGGCGGCGGCGATATGGGCACCGCGCTTGAAGTAGTAGCGCGCCACGTGAACTTCGTGCGCGGCGAGTGCGTTGGTCAGGTAGAGCATGCGCGCGGTCGCATCGGCCGCGTAACGGCTTTGCGGATAGCGCGTGACCAACTCCTTGAACGCCTCGAACGATTCACGCGCCGCTTTCGGATCGCGCTCGGTCAGGTCCTGGCCGCCGACGGCCGCGAAAAAACCGGCTTCTTCGTTAAAACTGGTCAGCCCTTTCAGGTAATACGCGTAATCGACATTCGGGTGATTCGGATGCAGCTTGATGAAGCGGTCGGCGGCGCCGATCGCCGAAGCCGGATCGTCGTCCTTGTAATAGGCGTAGGCGATTTCGAGCTGCGATTGCTGGGCAAAGCGGCCGTAGGGGTAGCGCGACTCCAGAGTGTTGAACAGCTCGATAGCGCGCGGATAGTTGCCGTCTTCCAGCTCCTCCTTCGCCTCCGAATAGAACCGCGATGCCGACCAGTTTTTAGTCTCGTCGATCTTTTCCGGGAGCAGACCGCAGGCGCCCATCAGCAGCGCCAGAATTACCGATAAACTACGTCTCATGGCAGCTCGTCTGAATCGAAAAAGTGGATTATAGCGCACGCCAAACCTGTCTTTAGTGAACGAACTGATATATCCATCGTGGTTAATCCTGACAACCACCCGGCAATCGAACTGACCGCGCCGGACAGTTGCGCGGGCTTGCGCCTGGACCAGGCGCTTGCGCGTTTGATGCCGCAACACTCGCGCAGCCGCTTGCAAAGCTGGATTCAGGAAGGCCGTGTGATACTGGACGGCGCACCTGCCACGGTAAGACAAAAAATTCTCGGCGGCGAAAGCTTGGTCGTCCACCCGACCGCCGAGCGCGCGGAGCTGGCATATCGTCCCGAAAGCATCGCACTCGACATCATCCACGAAGACCATTCCCTGATCATTGTCAACAAACCGGCCGGCCTGGTTGTCCACCCTGGCAGCGGCAACTGGAGCGGGACGCTTCTGAATGCCTTGCTCATGCACGCGCCGCAGCTCGCCGAAGTGCCGCGCGCCGGCATCGTTCATCGGCTCGACAAAAACACCAGCGGCCTGCTCGCGATCGCCAAGAACGAAGTTGTTCAGACCAGCCTCGTCCGTCAGTTGCAGGCGCGCAGCGTCAGCCGCGATTACCTCGCGATCGTATTCGGCCGCCCGGCCCGTTCGGGCAAGGTCGAAGCGCCTGTCGGTCGCCACCCGGTGCAGCGGACCAGGATGGCGATCGTTGCTTCCGGTAAACCGGCGGTCACGCATTACCGCACCGTCGAGCAATTCGCTGACTGCGCGCTTGTCGACTGCAAGCTCGAAACCGGTCGCACGCATCAAATTCGCGTGCACCTGCAGTCGATTGGCCATCCGCTGGTCGGCGACCCCCTTTACGCTGACAAGCGCCTCGGCAAGCAGTCAGCATCGCCGGTGATTCGCGAATTCCCCAGGCAAGCGCTGCACGCGACCGCGCTCGCGCTGGATCATCCCTCGACCGGAAAACGGGTCAGCTGGCAAGTCGACCTGCCTGAAGATATGCGCGAGTTGCTCGCGGCCTTGCGCAACAGGCATGACGCTTGAAGATTGCATCATCCCGCACTGGCCGGCGCCGCCGAACGTGCGGGCGTTGCTCACGACGCGCCGTGGCGGCGTCAGCGAAGGCTCCTATCACAGCCTCAGCCTCGGCGCCCACGTCGGCGATCAATTGCCAGCCGTCGCGGAAAACCGCAGGCGGTTGCGCTGT
>JBGTFJ010000035.1:0-2528 GCA_041747355.1 Burkholderiales bacterium | reverse complement strand
CACGCCGAAGGCGGCATGGTGTTTCCGCAGTTTCACATCGACGAAATCAAGAAACAGGAAGGCGAGAAGCTCAGGGACCTGACGCGTTTCGATCTCGACTTCGACCTCCCCGATCATCTGCTGCCCGAATTTCCGGCGCCGATTTTCCTGACCAGCCGCCCCGATCTCGGCGATGTCAGTCAGGGCGAGCTCGTCACCACGCAAAACTACTACGAGCTGTTCAACGGCATACTCACACCCAAGCAACTCGATGGCATCCGGTTGCTGGTCTCGCCGCTCATGCAGCAGCAGTTCAATATGACTGGTGACCGCCGTACCGATACGCCAAGCGCCGGCGTCACGTGTTTCGATTGTCACGCCAACGGCCACGTCAACGGCGCAACCCACCTCGATCCGCAAACGCGGCCGCAGGAGTTTCGCCGCCGCCTCGATGTACCGACCCTGCGCGGCGTCAATATCCAGCGGCTGTTCGGTTCGCAGCGTGCGTTACGCAGCATCGAAGACTTTACCGAGTTCGAGCAACGCGGCGCCTATTTCGACGGCGACAACGTGATCGCAACCAAGAAAGGCGTGCGCATATTGGAGCGCGGCAGCGAGGTCGCCAATATGTCCGAATTCCAGGCGCTACTCGATTTTCCTCCGGCGCCCAAGCTTGATCCGATGACCGGCAAACTCGATCCGGCGAAGGCCAGCAAATCGGAAATGGCCGGGCAGGAGTTGTTTTTCGGCAAGGCCAATTGCGGAGGCTGCCATCAGGCGCCGTTCTACACCGACAACCTGATGCACGATCTGAAAAGCGAGCGCTTCTACAGCCCGCAAATGGTGAACGGCAAGAAAGCGGTTGGCGACGGGCCGATCAAAACGTTTCCGCTGCGCGGCATCAAGGATTCGCCGACCTATCTGCACGACGGCCGCTTGCTGACCCTGGACGACACGGTCGAATTCTTCAATCTGGTGGTCGGCGCGAAACTGACCGAGGCCGAAAAGAAAGATCTGGTCGCGTTCTTGAGAACTTTGTAGTAGATAAAGCAGCGGTAGGATCGCCACGTCAAACTACCGAACGGTCTGCGATTCCGGTCTGTGCCTACAAAAAGCCGCGCTCAAATCCAGCGCGGCTTTTCTCTTTCTTGCGCTGCTATGAGTAGTAGCGAGCCTTCATGCGCTGGCAATAGGCTTCCAGATTCGGGCGGTTCACGGCGTAGCTCTTCATCGGCGTATCGAGCGGCACCCAGATCAGATTTGCCAGGAAAGCATAGGCGACCGCGTCGAGCGAGGATGGCTGATCGCCCATGAAAAAAGGTTTGTCGCCGAGAAAGTCGGCGAGCGCGCCGAGGTCGGCCTTGCCGATCGCATAGATTTCCTCGGAACTATGCCGGCCCATGCCGTGGCCGTGCATTTCCCGCTTCATTCCGCGCCGCGCGATTGTCGGCACGATTGCTTTCAGCGGGCGCGGCAGTTTGCCGAAGAACGCCTGCCGCGTCAGCCGCCAGCCGTCGGGCTCGAACCAGCGCGGATAAACCGCTGCCCAGTACAGGTGTTCTTCCATCAGACGCTGCATCGCGAGCGCAATCGCGCGCTGCTCGGAAGTCAGTTTCGCATCGAGTCGGTCGCCGTAAGTCCGCTTCAGGTATTCGATGATCAGCGACGAATCGGCGATCGCGCGACCATTGTCCTCGATATACGGCATCTTGCCTTTCGGCGCCTTCATCATATTCGCCTTGGGTGCAATCTCGAACGGCAGGCCGGCCATGCGCAGATAAGTCTCCATCTTCATGCAAAATGGACTGGCGTTCGGCAGCCCGAAAGCGGGCTCGAATTGATAGAGCGTGATCATGATGATTTATCCTTTCGCTAGCGAACCCTGATTAAGCGCCGTTCGCCTGAACTTGTCGAAGGGCAATCATGAAACTCATGATGGTTCGACAAGCTCACCACGAACGGAAAACCTGTTCAGAGCCTCCAACCGCGGTTTAACGATACAGCAGCACCGTGTCGCGTTCATCCCGCCACGCCGCTTCATCGGCCGCGGCGAATGCTTCGAGATCGCCGGGTTCGGCTGCCGCGTCGTCGACCCACTGCCGCAGCAGTTCGCTGCCATTGATCAAATCGATGGCGAGGCGGTCGTGTTCGTACTCGTAAGAAAAATCGCGCCACAGATCGTATTTGGGGCGCAGCTTGCGCAAGGCTTTGAACGCGAGGCTTTGCAAACGCCATGGCTGGAAAGCGGCATGATCGTAACTGCCGTCTTCGACATGTATCTGCAAGCCGGCGCACAGCTTGCCGACGTGCTTGTGGAACGTCGGCTCGAACCAGCATTCGCGAATCCGGCAGCCGCGCATCCATTGCGGGGCGAGTGATTGCATGGTCGCGAGCAGCGCACGAGGATCGATTTCCGGCGCGCCGAAAAGCTCGAGCGGACGCGTCGTCCCGCGCCCCTCCGACAAGGTGGTGCCTTCCAGCATCACGGTGCCCGCGTAGCATCGTGCCATCGAGCTCTTCGATCACGGCGGACAAACCCAGCGACAGCT
>JBGTFJ010000034.1:0-9882 GCA_041747355.1 Burkholderiales bacterium | reverse complement strand
CAAGATCAAGCAATGTTCGGGGCGCTGTGATGATCGCCGGTTTCGGGGCCTATCCCGTGATGAGGGACCCGGAGTGCCGGGATAGTAGTTCACCATCCATATACGTCACTCGCTCAAGTAGGTAAATTTTTCCTGCACCACTGCTTGAAACTGCCTGCGCGATTCGGAGGGTATGCCTTCCTGAATTGCTCGCTTCATACCAACTCTGTCGAGAATTGCTGTGTCAAATAGCCTCGCATCCAGGTCGTTTTGCGCAGAGACGCGTCGAAGATAGTCACCTTTTTTGCGATGGATTGTCAGACCAGTCCGAAAAGCTCTTAAAGGGGCTTCCATCTTCGTTGAGGGCGATGCCTGAGTCAGCGACATTTGAGCGTCCATCTCGAGGAGAAAGATGCGATGCGTCCTTGGTAAGGCGGCGATAAAGCCGAGCGCCCAGGTGGCAATTGTTTTTCCAACGCCGCCCTTGAAGTTGGTGGTTGCGAAATTTCCTCATGTGGCGTGCTCTTCGCAAATGAGTAGAGGGTAGCAAAGATCCATCTAATCTCCCAGGCTGGCGCAGTCCATCTCCGTGACAAAAAGTTAGTCGTTCACCGCACGCTTGAACGGAACGACGTTGAACGTCTCACCTTTTTCCAGCGCCGCGATCTTCGTGCTCCACAGTTCCAGCGCTTTGTGCCGTTCGATTAGGTAGTCATGTTTGTCATAAACGGCGACCAGCCCGCCCAGTGAATGATTCAGGCAGCGCTCTGCGATCAGTACATCCACGCCGAGGGCGCCCAGGTGACTGCGCGCCGTTGAGCGAAGGTCATGCGGCGTGAAGCGACGGCAGCGGTCGCCACCTTGTCGTGCAGGCGATTGAGGGCGGCATTAAGGCTTGTTGCTTCCATGGCCGCATCGCCTTCGCGCCCGTGATGGCGTTGCCGCAGCGGCAGCACGAAACCGGAATCGAAGGCCAGCCCGCGTAGCTCCATGAACCATCCGGCCACTTGTTCAGTGAGCGGAATGACGAACTGCCTTTTGTTCTTGGAGTGCTCCGGCGGAATGGTCCATTCCTTCCGCTCGAAATTCACGCGCTTCCATTTTGCACGGATCAGTTCTCCTATGCGGGTGCAGGTCGCAAGCAGGATCTTTGAGGCCAGTTCGTTCTGGCGGCCGATCTCGGGTAACTCGGCGAGCATGGCAACGAGTTCCGCGTCGGTCAGCATGATCCGCACGCGCCGGCTGGGCGGTGCTCCGATGATGGCCTTGGCCTTGATGTGGGCGCAGGGATTGCCCTCGACCACATGACGCGCTACGCCGTGCGCGAACACCTCGCGAATTGCGATCAGCACCAGCCGCGCAACGTGCAGCGACTTCTCGCCACTGCGCTCGACGATGTCCACGATGTCGCCGGGCGATACCTCGCGCGCGGACACTTGGCCGATGCGCCTATGGACGTAATCCCGCAGTTGCTGCCGCCGTCCCTCGATGGTGAGCGCCGCCAAGTGGTCGTTCGCTCTGGTGAGGTAGTCATCGGCCAGGTGCTTGAACGTCCAGGCGCGTGCTGATTCCAGCTTGGTCTTTTGCTTTTTCCTCGCGACATCGACGCCCTGCTGCACTTCGACGCGCTTCTCTGTTGCGAGCTTGCGGGCAGCGGCGATGGTTACGTCGGGATAACGCCCGAGGGTCAACTCCCGCTGCTTGCCGCTGAGACGATAACGAAGCACCCAGCTTGCGGTGCCGCCTGAGGACAAGGTGAAGGTGAGCCCGTCACCGTCGGATTTCGCCACCGCTTTGCCTGCATTGATCCAGTTGCAGATCTGCACATCGCGTATCGTTCCCATGACTCTGCCCCTTGGCGGCAGGTGAGTAGCTCCGCCATTCCTAGCTACTCACTCCCCGCCTGGCTACTCGCCTAGCTACTCAAAAAACACCGGATGCCGGTGGATCATAAAGAGCAGTATAGGACCAAACTGTATTATTCGATAGGGACTTGTGGAGGAACAGCGGATGCCGTTAGACGGCAAAAGACGGGACTACAGATTACAGAAAGTCAGCTCGAACGGCACATCGATTTCGGCAACGCGCGGCCGTTGCGCGCCTTCCTGTATGGTGAAACGAATATTCAGCGCGTACTTGTTGGCGCTGATCTCCGGCACACAGGTAAATTCACGGCTCAGCCTAATCACCAGCATCTGCGCCTGGCGACCCGTCATCATTTGCTGAAACACGCCTTGAGCCGCCTTCTGCTGCGTCGACTTGCCGCCATCGCGGAGCACGCGCAGGACGATGGCGATGCCGTTTCGAATCGGCAAAAACGGCGCCAGCCAGTTTTCGAGATCACCGCGGCGTAGCGCTGCATCCTGATTCAGCCAGTAATGGTAAGACGGTAAATCAAATTCGCAAGCGCCTCCGGGAATGCTGGTGCGCTGCTTGATGCTCATCAGCCATTCGTTGTCGCGCAAGTCCTGGCCGACCTTTCCCGGAACTTCGAGCAATTGCGCTGCGGTCGTTTCGATAGCGGTCAGCACGCTTTCCAGCGCCTGTTCCGAAATCGCGGGATTGCCGCGCAGCGCATCCAGCGTTTGTTTCTGGCGTTCGAGTTCCTGCAGCAGATCGGACTTCAAATCGGCGCGGCTGGCGACTTCGAGAATCTCGAACAGCGCAAGCAGTGCCGAATGGTGGTCGTAGGGACCGGCTTTCGCCGAAAAGTATTGCACCTTGTCGTACAAATCTTCGAGGCGCAAAAGCGTGCGGATGCGCTCGCCGAGCGGGTATTCGTAGCTGATCACAATGGAGGAAAGCGGATTGGAAAGTGAATTTTGCGTTATTCGGCTTGCTTTTACAAATTCAAGACGGGTTTGCGACGGGCGTCGGCCATCTCAAGATACTTTAGATGCAGCATGCCCACTTCAAGCTTCAGTTCGTCAAGTCCCGCCGAATTGTCGATGATGTCGTCGCTTTGGCCAAGGCGTTCCGCCCGGCTCGACTGCGATGCGATGATTGCGCGCACTTCATGCTCGGCCAAGCCGCGCTGGACGGCACGCTCGATCTGCTGATGCTCGGCACAATCGATCAGCAACACGCGATCAACAAGTTCGCGCAGGGCGTTCGTCTCGAATAGCAGCGGCACGACCAGCATTGCATACGGCGTTTTCAGTTCGCTGATTTCGGCCGCCGCAATTCGTTGAATCTCCGGATGCAGGATCGACTCCAGCACGGATCGAGCACGAGCATCGGAAAAAACAAGCTCACGCAGTTTGCCCCGGTTCAAGGTCTCGTCCGGGCAGGAATAACCATCGCCGAATGCTCGTCGGATCGCGGCTGTGGTTGTTGTGCCGGGCTGGGTCAGTCCATGGGAAATCACGTCGGTATCCACGATTCCGGCGCCAAGTTCCGCAAAGTGAACGGCTGCGCGCGATTTACCGCATCCGATACCGCCTGTGAGGCCGACGGTGAACGGCATGTTAGTTAGATACCAAGGTAGGCGCGGTTGATCGCCGGCCCCCAAAACAGTGCGATCAGCGCGGCGAGCACCAGATAAGGTCCAAATGGAATCGGCACGTTGCGGCCGTGGCGGGCGAATACAATGAGTCCGATACCGATAATTGCGCCGACCAGCGACGACAGCAGAATCGTTACAGGCAGCAGTTGCCAGCCGAACCATGCGCCGATCGCGCCCAGTAGCTTGAAGTCGCCGAAACCCATACCCTCCTTGCCGGTGGCGAGCTTGAACAACCAATACACCGACCACAGCGTCAGGTAGCCCGCAGCGGCGCCGATCACTGCGGAATTCAAATCCGTAAAAACCGCGCCCAGGTTGAACAAAAGGCCGCCCCATAGCAACGGCAGCGTGATGTTATCGGGCAGCAACTGGGTATCGAAATCGATGAATGCCAGCGCGATCATAGCCCAGACAAAAAGCAATGCGGCCAGCGTTTGCAAGCTCAAACCGAAGTAATAGGCGACGAATGCGCTCAACGCCGCAGTCAAAATCTCGACCAGCGGGTAGCGGAGCGAGATATGCGTTTTACACGCAGCGCATCGACCGCGCAGAAACAGGTAGCTCAATACTGGAATATTTTCCAGTGCGCCGATGGCGTGCGCGCAAGAGGGGCAGAGCGATCTCGGACTGACCAGATCGAACCGGGGTAAGGCCGCCGGGTCCGCACCCGTAAAGCCGTCCGATTCACCGCGATTCAATTCGGAGCATTGCTCGCGCCACTCGCGTTCGAGCATTTTCGGAACGCGATGAATGACAACGTTGAGAAAGCTGCCGACGACGAGGCCGAGTAAGCCACATACCGAAATGAATAGCGAGGGAGAGCTTTGCAGCGCGTTAATCACGGGGACCACGGGAAGAGTGGATTATCGAACCGATGCAAAGGCGCAAAGGGTCGGGCATTGCCCGACCCTTTGCGCCGCCTTTTAAATTTTCGTTATACGACCTGGCCGAGTTTGAAAATCGGCAAATACATCGCGACGACCATGCCGCCGATCAAAACACCGAGCACGACCATGATGATGGGCTCCATCAAGCTGCTCAGGGCCTCCACCGAATCGTCGACTTCAGCCTCGAAAAAATCCGCCACCTTGGACAGCATGGCATCGAGTGCACCGGACTCTTCACCGATAGCCACCATCTGCAGCACCATGTTCGGGAACACTTCACTGTTCTGCATGGCGATCGTCAAGCTGGTGCCGGTCGAAATTTCCGCCTGGATTTTTTTCGTCGCTTCAAGATAAACGTGATTTCCGGCCGCGCCGCCGACCGAGTCGAGCGCCTCGACCAGCGGCACACCGGCTGCGAACATGGTCGACAAGGTCCGCGTCCAGCGCGCCATGGTCGCTTTGCGGATAATTTCGCCGAACAGCGGCATACGCAGCAGCCAGCGATCCATAACCATCTGCATCTTTTTCGAACGCTTCCAGGTATAGAAGAAAAACCAGCCGCCGCCGCCGAGCGTGCCGAAAATCAGATACCAGTATTCTACAAAAGCGTCTGACATTGCGATCACCATCAAGGTCGGCGTCGGCAAATCTGCGCCGAAACTCGTGAACACCTGCTTGAACGCCGGAATCACGAAAAGCATGATGACCGCTGTGATGATGAAAGCGACGACCAGGATCGAAATTGGGTAAAACAGCGCCGATTTGATCTTGCCTTTGATCGCGATAATCTTTTCTTTGTAGGTGGCAAGGCGGTCAAGCAGGCTGTCAAGAATACCGGCCTGCTCGCCGGCGCCGACCAGATTGCAGTACAGCGCGTCGAAATACAGCGGATGCTTGCGGAAGGCCTGGCTCAGACTGCTGCCCGTTTCGATGTCGGACTTGATCGTACCGAGCAGTTTCTGCACCGATGCGTTGCTGTGCCCCTTGCCGACGATGTCGAACGACTGCAGCAGCGGCACACCGGCTTTCATCATGGTTGCAAGCTGCCGGGTAAACAGCGCGATGTCCTTGTCGGTGATTTTCTTGCCGCGTCGCGCCTTCTGCTTCTTGATTTTGACCTGCGTCATGCCTTGCCGGCGCAGCGTCGCATTGACGATCGATTCGGTGCCCGCGCGAATTTCGCCGCGCATCGATTTGCCGGATTTGTCCCGTCCGACCCACGAGTAGTTGTGTTGTTTGACGTCTCTTTTCGCAATCACGGCAGCCATCGCTTACTCCCTATTCGTTGGTAACGGCTTCGACTTCTTCGAGCGAAGTCATGCCGAGCTTCATTTTCAATAATCCCGCGCGCCGCAAATCGCTTACGCCGTCGCGTTTTGCCTGATCGGCGATATCGATCGCGTTCCCCTGGCGCATGATGATGCGCGACATTTCATCTGAAATCGGCATCACCTGATAAAGCCCTACGCGGCCTTTGTAGCCGGTATTTTTGCAGATGTCGCAACCAACCTGATGATACGGTTCCCAACTGCCGTCGAGATCTTCTTCGGTAAAACCGGCCGCAATCAGAGCCTCGGTCGGGATGTCGACCGGTCGTTTGCAACTGCACAAGCGGCGCGCCAGTCGTTGCGCCGTGATCATCAGCACCGACGACGCGATATTGAATGGCGCAATGCCCATGTTCATCAGACGCGTCAACGTACTGGGCGCATCGTTGGTATGCAGGGTCGACAGCACCATGTGACCGGTTTGCGCGGCTTTGATCGCAATCTCGGCGGTTTCCAGATCACGAATCTCGCCGACCATGATCACGTCCGGATCCTGGCGCAGAAACGCGCGCAGTGCTACCGAAAAAGTCAGTCCAGCCTTGTCGTTGACGTTCACCTGGTTAACACCCGGCAGGTTGATTTCGGCCGGATCCTCGGCAGTTGAAATGTTCGTACCCGGCTTGGTCAGAATATTCAGACAGGTGTACAGCGAAACGGTCTTGCCGCTGCCGGTCGGGCCGGTAACCAGGATCATTCCGTACGGCCGGACAATCGCGTTTATCAGCAATTGTTTTTGATCGGGGTCGTAACCAAGCGCATCGATACCCAACTGGGCGCTCGACGGATCGAGAATCCGCATGACGATTTTTTCGCCGAACAGCGTCGGCAGCGAACTCACCCGAAAATCGATTGCGCGCGATTTCGACATCACGAGTTTGGTCCGGCCATCTTGCGGCACACGCTTTTCGGAGATATCCATCTTGGATATCACCTTGATCCGCGATGCGATTTTTTCCTTGATCGCGAGCGGCGGCTGCGAAATCTCGTAGAGAACGCCGTCCATGCGATAGCGAATCCGGAAGAATTTTTCGTACGGCTCGAAGTGAATATCGGATACGTTGGAATTGATCGCGTCGAGCAGGATCTTTTGCAGATACTTGACGACCGGCGCATCGTCGACCTCGGCGCTGTCGTCCGCCGCCGCTTGCGCGTCGGCATCGGCGAACTCCAGCGTCACGTCGTCGCCGACCAGATCGGTAAGGTTGACGTCGCTGGTCTCGACGGTTTTGTGGATCAGCGCCGAGAGTTTGTCATCTTCTACAACGATCGGATCGATGATAAGACCGGTCTGAAACTTGATGTCTTCCAGCGTGGCCCGATTGCTCGGGTCGGAAATGCCGAGGAAAAGGCGATTGCCGCGCTTGTATAAGGGCAGCACGCGCCGTGTTTGCATCACTTTGCCGTCGAGCACCCTTTTCGGCAGGTGATCGGGGTCGAAGGCATTCAGATCGAATAGCGGGAAACCGAATGTGTAAGCGGCAAACTCGGCAAGTTCGCGCGCATTCATCTTCTTGCTCAGCAGCAGTTGCTCGGCAAAGCTCATTTGCGCGGAAGCCGCTTGCGACTGCAGCGTTTCGGCTTCGAGCTCGCGCAGCTTGCCCTTTTGCACGAGAGCCCGGCCCAAACCGGTTAAACTACTTTGCAAAGTTGCTGCAACCATATTGAATCGCCGTGATATTTAAGTTGCGGAATAATGCACGTACGGCGTCTGTTTGTAAAGATACGTCGGTCGGAAGACGTGCAGGGTGGCGCAAGGTGCGCCGGAAGGACGTTAGCGCTGCAGAATGACTTCGAGGACGAGACGACTGCCGATATAAGCGAGTACCAGCGCTATGAATCCGGCCAACGTCCAGCGGACTGCCGTACGCCCGCGCCAGCCATATATTTTTCGCCCGCTCAACAGTAGCGCGAAAATCAGCCACGCCAGCAGGGCGAAAACTGTCTTGTGGGTCAACTGCAGCGGTTTACCGAACAGGTCTTCGGAGAAAACGAAGCCGCTGAGCAGCGTCAGCGTCAGCAGGACAAATCCCGCGGCGATGATTCGAAACAGCAGCTTCTCCATCGTCAACAAAGGCGGCAACCCTTGCAGTATTGGCGGCATTGCGCCGCCATGCAGCCGCCGCTCCAGCATCGCCATCAAAATGACGTGCAATGAGGCGATCGTGAACAGGCTATAGGCGAGCAGTCCGATCAGCAGATGCGCGCGGAACGCCGGCGCAGCCGTATTTTCGAGCGAATGCAGCGATGGGAAGAACGCCGGCGCGGCAGCGCAAAATGCCGCGATCGGGATGACCAGCGTCTGCAGGCCCTGCAGATTGTAAAAAAAATTGCCGAGCCAGTAGATCAGCACCGTTAACCAGAGGATGGCTGAGATCGCGACGCCTACACCGAGGTGCAGGCCGATATCCGCGAACAGAAGCCGGTATAACAGCGCGCTATGGAGAGCGAGTGGAACAAAGACCGCGAGTTGGTCCGGCCACTTGCGGCGATGTTGCGGAACATCGCTACGCGCATTGGCAGCGGTCGGGCGCGGTTCATCGACTGAGACGCCGGCCTCAGGATTCCAGGCTTTGCGCCAGAAGAAAATTGCAAGCACCGCATACAGCAGTGCATTGATGAGATAAGGTAAAATGCCGGACATCGGTATCGGTTTTCGCGGTCCAGTCTACACCATCTTGCGTCGGTAAATATCGTTTGCCTGGCGCATCCAGCGGAGTTTCCATGTTTGAGAATCTGTCGCAACGCCTGTCCGGCGTCATCAAGAATTTGCGCGGTCAGGCGCGCCTGAGCGAAGACCACATTCAGGACGCCCTGCGCGAAGTCAGAATGGCGCTGCTGGAAGCGGATGTGGCGTTGCCTGTCGTCAAAGATTTCGTCGAGCGCATCAGAAAAGATGCGCTTGGCCAAGAAGTGCTGGGTAGCCTGACGCCGGGACAGGCCATGATCGGCATCGTCCATCGCGAACTCGTGCGTCTCATGGGCGAACAGAATGACGCATTGAATCTGAATGCGGCGCCGCCTGCCGTCATCCTGATGGCTGGGCTGCAAGGCGCCGGCAAGACGACGACCGCGGGCAAGCTGGCAAAACGTCTCCGCGAACAACGCAAGAAGAAAGTGTTGCTGGCGAGTTGCGACGTTTATCGGCCCGCCGCGATCGAGCAGTTGCGCGTTTTGGCGGGCCAAACCGGGGCGGATTTCTTCGTAGCCGATACGGCTTCGGAGCCGGTGCAAATCGCGCGCGGTGCTCTCGATTACGCGCGGCGCCATTTTCACGACGTGCTTATCGTGGACACCGCAGGTCGCCTCGCCATCGATCAGGCGATGATGGGCGAAATCGCGGATTTGCACGGCGCTGTCAAACCAATCGAAACACTGTTTGTGGTTGATGCGATGCAAGGCCAGGACGCCGTCAATACCGCGAAAGCATTTGCGGCAACGCTACCCTTGACCGGTATCGTGCTGACCAAGCTCGACGGCGACGCGCGCGGCGGCGCTGCGCTGTCGGTGCGACACGTGACGGGAAAGCCGATCAAGTTTATCGGTGTCGGCGAAAAATTGAGCGGCCTCGAAGCCTTTCATCCCGAACGCATGGCTTCGCGCATTCTCGGCATGGGTGATGTTCTGACGCTGATCGAGGACGCGCAGCGCAATGTCGATCACGCCGAAGCCGAGAAGCTTGCCAAAAAGGTCAAGGCTGGCAAGGGCTTCGACCTGGAGGATTTCAAGACGCAGTTGCGGCAAATGAAAAAACTGGGCGGCATGACCGCGTTGCTCGACAAATTGCCGGCGCAATTGAGCCAGGCCGCGCAGGGCAGCCAGTTCGACGAAAAAATCCTTGGGCGAATTGAGGGCATCATCAATTCAATGACAACGCGCGAGCGGGCAAAACCGGAAATTCTGAAGGCTTCCCGCAAGCGCCGAATAGCGGCCGGCGCCGGCGTCACCGTCCAGGAAGTGAACCAATTGTTGAATCAGTTCGAGCAGATGCAAAAAATGATGAAAATGGTATCGAAAGGCGGAGCGGCCAAGATGATGCGTAGTATGAAAGGCATGCTGCCAGGCATGCGCTAGATGACGGACAGCCACCCGATCGCGTTAGAGTTCGCGACCAAACGTCGGGTTTTCCGGGGAAAACTTGCCTAGGCTGGCGGCGGCGGCGTAAAATTCCGCCTTTTCGTTTCTT
>JBGTFJ010000033.1:0-9025 GCA_041747355.1 Burkholderiales bacterium | reverse complement strand
GCCGCGAGTTTACCTGCGCCGCAATCGCATTCGGCATAGGCCTCGTTCTGACGCTGTGCGTATGGGCGTGGGTCAAGGCGGATCACCGCGCAGCGTCGGCCGAACGGCTGGCCGAGCATGCGCACGAGGTTACCGAAGCAATGCATGCCCGGCTGGGCGATTACGAAGCGCTGCTGCACAGCGCCGCCGCGTTGTTTGCTGCTACACCCAGCGTCGAGCGCGACGAGTGGCGTTCCTTTGTGCAGGCATTGCAGGTCGACAAGCGCTATCCGGGTGTTGCCGCGCTCGGCTATGCCGAGTACTTGACCGCCGCAGGCAAATCCCGTCACGAGGGGCAGGTGCGGAAACAGGGGCTGCCGTCTTACGCGATCACGCCTCCAGGCCAGCGCGATGGTTATGCGCCCATCATTTTCGTCGAGCCATTCAATCGCGACAACGCGCGCACAGCAGGCTTCGACCTGCTCGCCGAACCTGCGCGCCGGCAGGCTCTTTGGAAGGCGCGCGACAGCGCCGGCATGGAAATCTACAGCAACGCCTTGCCCGAATCGACAAACCCCGAGGGCGCGCAAAGCGACGTGAAAATGGTTCTGCCGGTTTACCGCCGCAACCTCCCTACCGCTACTGTCGAACAGCGCCACGCAGCACTTAGCGGCTATGTTTACGCCATGGTTCGCCTCGACGACATGGTACGGACCGCAGCGGGCAGGGAAGCTGCGCCTGTTCGAATCGGAATCTATGACGGTGCAATATCCGATGCAACGCGCCTGTATCAAAGCGCGCCGCTTGGCCCATCGTCGCATGCGCCATCGTACGAGCCCTTGGTCGAAAAAATTTCGAAGCTCGACGTCGACGGCCACAGCTGGACATTGCATTTTTCTTCGACGCCGCAATTCGAAGCGGGCGTCGCCGGCAGCAAGTCGCATCTCATTCTTGTCGGCGGCTTCGTCATCAGCGCTCTCTTCGCTGCGCTCGCGTGGATCGCGGTGGCTAAACAGCAACTGCGTTTCTTTGGGCGGTTAGCCGAGCGTTTGGGCGAGCACCGGCTGTTCGCCGCGCTGTTCCGCTCCCGCCATCGCAACATTCGAAAGACCAGTCATGGCCAGCCGCAGGCGACGCGCTGGAAGGCGATTTTCGATCACGCCGACTGGGGAATGGCGATGATCGGCGATGACCGGCTGCAGGCCGTCAATGCGTCCTACGCCGAAATGCACGGCTATACGATCAGCGAGCTGCTCGGTCAGGCGAAATCCTTTGTGGTCGCGCCTGAGGCCGTGGTCGAACTCGACGCGCTCCATCGGCTGGTGCGGGAAAAAGACAGCCATACGTTTCAATCGACACACATCAGGAAGGACGGCATGCGATTCCCGGTGCTCGTCGATATCGCAGCAGTCAAGGGCGACGACGGCGAAACGCTGTACCAGTCCGTAAATGTGCAGGATATCAGCGAGCGCAAGCTGATCGAACAGCGGCTGGTAGAAAGCACGCAAAGCCTGAAACTGGTCATGGAATCGGCGCGCATCGGCACATGGGAACTCGATTTCGAAAGCGGCCACGTCCTGAATTCGGTCGTGCTGTATCGGATTTTCGGCTACCGCGACGCCTTGCCCGACTGGAATTACGACCTGTTCCTGCAGCACGTTCACGCCGACGATCGCGAAGCGGTCAATGCCGGTTTCGAGCGCGCCATGAAAGGGGCGGACGTGTGGAATTTCGAATGCCGCATCGTGCGCGCCGATCGCAGCGAAGGCTGGATCTGGGGGCGCGGCAACCTGAAGCGCGATCATGCGGGCGAAGCGGTGCGACTCGTCATCCTGATCGGCGATATCACGGAACGCCGTCAGGCCGAGAACGAAGTGCGCCGGCTCAACGCCGACCTTGAGCAACGCGTTACCGAACGCACCGCGCAGTTTGAAGCCGCCAACCGGCAGATCGAGCGCGATTATTCGAACATCGCGCAACTCAGCGCCATGAGCGGCTTGCTGCAATCGTGCTCGACTTCCCGCGAAGCCTTTGATGTGATCCGCCAATATTGCGCCAAACTGTTCGCCGGGCAAACCGGCGCCCTGTATCTGATGCACGATTCGCGCAAATATCTGGGCCGCGAAGCGTGGTGGGGGGACGATACCTTCGATATGCTGTCGGCCGATCAATGCTGGGCTTTGCGCCGCGGCCAAGTCCATCAAGCGCAGGATGCCGCGACGGACCAGATTTGCGAACATGTGCGCGCGCTGCACGCGTCTCCCGATGCGCCGCCGCCGTACCTGTGCATTCCGATGACGGCGCACAATGAAATTCTCGGCCTGTTCCACGTCGAATTCGCGCGATCCGCCGCGGCCGGCCCGCTGGCGCCGGTCGACCGCCAGTTCATCATCACATTGAGCGAGCAGATTTCGCTGGCGCTGGCCAATCTCAGACTGCGCGAGTCCTTGCGCGAACAATCGATACGCGATCCGCTGACCGGATTGTTCAACCGGCGCTACATGCAGGAAGCATTCAGGCAGCAAATCTCACGCGCCGAACGCAAAGGCATCACCCTGGCGATCGTCATGCTCGACGTCGATCACTTCAAGCGCCTCAACGACCAGTTCGGCCACGACGCCGGCGATGTGGTATTAAAGCAGATCGGCGAACTGTTGCAATCGCAGATCCGCGGCGTTGATATCGCGTGCCGCTTCGGCGGCGAGGAATTCGTGCTGCTGCTGTACGAATCGCCGCTCGCAGCGGTACGCCAACGCGCCGAAAGAATCCGCTGCGCGGTGCGCGCTCTGCAGCTCGTACACAAAAATGCGCCGCTCGGAACGTTGACGATTTCGCTCGGCATCGCCGCATTCCCCGAGCACGGCGCCACTGTGGAAACCTTGCTCGCCGCCGCCGATCAGGCTCTGTACGTCGCCAAGCATGGCGGACGGGATCGGGTGGCAGTCAGTGGCGAACGTTAGAAAAGCTCTGAACAAGCCCTTCGCCGTAATTTCCGCGAAGCCACGTCACGAAACCAGAAAACTTTGCGAAATGGTCCCGGCCTTCCCCCCCCCCTCTGAAAAGGGGGGTAGGGGGGATTCGACGGCGTCGCGTTGGGCACACCTTAAATCCCCCTCAGTCCCCCTTTTTCGAAGGGGGAAGGAACCCGTCGTCTTTCATTGTCAGCGCAAGCTGATAAATCGCGTTGCGCTTTTCGCCGGTGATCCGGGCGGTCAGCGCAACCGCTTGCTTGAGCGGCAACTCGGCGAGCAGCGCGCGCAAGACGCGTTCAGCTTCGCCGCTTTCGGCTACCGCTGCCGCACCGGTAACGAGCAGCACGAATTCGCCGCGCCGCCGGTTGACGTCGCCATCGAGCCAGGCTCCTGCTTCGGAAAGTCCGCACGTGTGGACCGTTTCGAACAGCTTGGTCATCTCCCGCGCAATCGTGATCTCGCGCTCGCCGAGCGTCCGGAACAGATCGGCGACGCATTCGAGCACGCGATGTGGCGCCTCGTAGAAAACCAGGGTGTAGGGCAACGGCTTCAACGCTTCGAGTTCGCGCCGTCGCGCGGATTCCTTGGGCGGCAGGAAACCGTAGAAGAGAAATTGCTGCGACGGCAGTCCGGCCGCACTTACGGCGGCGAGCATCGCATTGGCGCCCGGAACCGGAATCACACGGTAGCCGGCCTCGCGCACCGAACGCACCAGCAACCCGCCCGGATCGCTGATCGTCGGCGTGCCGGCATCGCTGACCAGCGCGACCGAAGCCCCTGCGGCGAGCGCGTCGACGATGCGTTCAGCACCCTGGCGCTCGTTGTGCTCATGCAGCGCAACCAGTTTGCCGGGCTTGGCGGCAAGGCCATGCAACTGCAGCAAATGCGCAGTATTGCGGGTGTCTTCAGCGGCGATCAGATCGACGCCGGCGAGCACGTCGAGCGCGCGCAAAGTGATGTCGCGCGCGTTTCCAATCGGTGTTGCGACCACATATAATGTCGACTTTCCAATCGAGTTCGGCTGATGCACCGCTTTCTGCCTTTGCTGACGCTATGCGCAGCGTTGTACGGTTGCGCGTCCACGCCGATTATCAAGCCGCGACCGGCGCCGCCTTCAGAACCGCAGGTCGTCCAGCCGGAGCAACCGGCGCCCGAGATACCCGAAGCCGAAACCGCGCCGTTATCGGAGTACAACGTTCCGCCGGCCGGGGGAACGTTGCCGGATTCCGCTAAAGCGCGAAGCGCGAGCGGCGACATCGCCTTGATCCTGCCGATGCAATCGCAGTCATTCGCCGCAGCGGCAAAGGCCGTGCACGATGGTTTTGTCGCCGCGCATTCGCTGGCAGGCAAGCGCAGGAATCTGCCGGTCGTCATCTACTCGACCGGCGATCAGGTAGACGACATTCTGGCTGCGTATGAGCAGGCTGTGCAAGCCGGCAGCAGCATCGTGGTCGGTCCGCTGACGCGCGATGGCGTGACGGCGCTCGCCACCAGCAATGCGGTCAGTGTGCCGACGCTCGCATTGAACATTCCGGAGCGCGACATTCCGATCCCCGACAACCTGTATCTGTTCGGCTTGCAGGTCGAAGCCGAGGCGCGTCAGATTGCCCGCCTCGCCATCGAGCAAGGCAAACGCACCGCCTTGACAGTCAGCGGCGATACGGCGATATCGAGGCGCATCCATCTGGCGTTTCTCGCCGAATGGAACAAGCTCGGCGGAAAAGTTTTCAACCAGTTCAGCTACTCGACCGATCCTAAAGAGCTTGCGCGGCTGCGCTCTGCGGCGACCAGCGGCAACGCGGACATGGTTTTTCTCGCCGTCGAATTCCAGAAAGCGCGCGTGGTGCGTCCGTATCTCGACATCGAAATTCCGGTGTATGCGACGTCGCAGGTTTTCAACGGCGGCGCTGATTCGCTGGCCAATTTCGATTTGAACGGTGTGCGCTTCGTCGATATGCCGTGGCTCCTGCAGGCTGACCATCCCGCAGTAATGATCTATCCGCGGCCGCAGGGCGCCAGTTCCATGGATCTCGAACGGCTTTACGCGCTGGGCGTCGATGCGTTTCGCATCGCTCAATACCTGGCGCAGCCGGAAAGCGACAGCCCGACCATCGATGGCGTCACCGGGCGGATCACGCTTGAAGCGAACCACCAGTTCGTGCGCGAACTGAGTCAGGCGCAGTTCGATCGGGGCAACGCCCTCGTCATCGATCCGAAGCGATGAGCGCCGGCAAACATCGCACTCAGGCCCGATGCGCGTATTGACTGCAGCGACGGCTACGGCAACGGGCGCCGGCGCCGAGGCCGAGGCCGAGGCAGCGGATTTTTTGCAGCAACGGGGACTGGTCCTGCTCGAGCAAAACTTCCGCAGCCGCTATGGCGAAATCGATCTGATCCTTCGCCACGCCCAAACCCTGGTGTTCGTGGAAGTTCGTCTGCGCAGCAATCCTAATTTCGGCAGCGCCGCAGAGAGCATTACGCACGCGAAGCAGCGCAAGCTCGTGCGCACCGCACAGTTTTTCCTGACCGAGCGCGGCATGAATCAGCGAGCGTGCTCGTGCCGCTTCGACGCCGTGCTGTTCGGCGGCCCCTGCATCGAATGGATTCAGAATGCATTCGATGCCAGCGTTTGATGCCGTTCTTCATGGATGAATCGGCTTTTCGGTTCACCCCGGCTTTCAGCTTCTTCGTTTCCAGTCCATGGATCTGACCGGACGCATCACGGGGCATTTTTCCGCGAGCGCCCAGCTCAAACTACGCGTCGCCGACGCCTTGGCGACCCCGATCGCGGCCGCCGCCGAGCGCATGGTCCGCTGCCTGATGAGCAACCGCAAGATCCTGAGTTGCGGCAACGGCGGTTCAGCCGCGGATTCGCAACACTTCGCCGCCGAAATGCTGAATCGTTTCGAAATGGAACGCCCCGGACTCGCCGCTTTCGCGCTGACGACGGACAGCTCGACCTTGACCTCGATCGCCAACGATTTCGATTTTTCGGAAGTGTTCGCAAAGCAGGTGCGCGCGCTCGGCCAAAGCGGCGATTTGCTGCTCGCGATTTCGACCAGCGGCAATTCCGGAAATGTGATCGAAGCAGTACACGCCGCTCACGAACGGCACATGGACGTGATCGCCCTGACCGGAAGAAACGGCGGCGCAATGGCCGGCTTGATGACGGACGGCGATATCCAGATTTGCGTGCCGGCTTCCAGCACGGCGCGCATCCAGGAAGTACACCTGCTCACCCTGCATTGCCTGTGCGATGCAGTCGATTGCCTTTTACTTGGAGTTGATTAAATGCGTACTCTAGTCTTGCTTGCCACCCTCGCACTCGTTGTGCCCGTGCTCGGCGGTTGTATTCCTTTGATCATCGGCGGCGCCGCGACCACGGGCGTTCTCGTTGCCCAGGACAGGCGCACCGTCGGATCGGTTACGGAAGACCAGGAAATCGAACTCAAAATCGCCGAGCGCGTGCGCGACGGTTACGGCGACAGAATCCATATCAACGCGACCAGCTATAACCGCATCGTGCTCCTGACCGGCGAAGTGCCGACCGAGGCAGTCAAGGCCGAAATCGAAAAGTCTGTCGCGTCGATCAACAACTTACGCAGTGTCCAGAATGAAATTACGGTCAGCCAGACCATTAGCTCGCTGTCGAATCGCGCGCACGACAGCCTGGTCACCTCCAAGGTCAAGGCGCGCTTTGTCGATGCCGCCCAATTCCAGCCGAATCACGTCAAAGTCGTTACCGAGCGCGGGGTTGTTTACCTGCTCGGTCTGGTGACGCGGGAGGAGGCGGAACAGGCGGTCGAGATCGCGCGCACGACCAGCGATGTGAAAAAAGTCGTGAAGGTTTTTCAGTATATCCAGTAGCGCCGGTTACACCTGGCTTGCCTTCGATGCTCTATCCGGATTTGTTCAAATCGCTCGAAAAAGCGCGCTGGAACATGGCGGACGACGTACCGTGGGATCAATTCGATACCGGCAAGCTCAGCAACGAGCAGGCTGAGACGGTGAAGATGAACGCGATCACCGAATGGTCCGCCCTGCCCGCCACCGAAATGTTCCTGCGCGACAATCAGCACGACAGTGATTTCTCCGCGTTCATGTCGGTGTGGTTTTATGAAGAACAAAAACACTCCCTGGTCCTGTCGGAATATCTGAATCGCTTTCGTCCAGAACTCGCGCCAAGCGAAGCAGAACTGCACGCGGTGCGTTTTCAATTCGATCCAGCGCCGCCGCTCGAGACTTTGATGATGCATTTCTGCGGCGAAGTGCGGCTGACCCAGTGGTATCTGTGCGCGGCGCAGTGGCATACCGAGCCGGTAATCAAGCGGATATATCAGCTGATCTCAGGGGATGAAGCGCGCCATGGCGGCGCTTATCTCAAATACATGAAGCGCGCGGTAGCCGCGACCGGCAAGGAAGCGCGCCAGGCATTCGCCAAGGTCGGCGTGCTGATGGCGAGTTCGGGGCGCAGCGGCAAGGCTTTGCATCCGACCAATTTGCACGTGAATAAAGCGATGTTTCCGGATGACACCGTGCAGAGCAGGTTGCCTGATCCCGACTGGCTATCGCGCTGGCTCGATGAGCAGATCTGCTTCAACAAACATTGGGAGTCGAAAGTCGTGGGAGTACTGTTGAACCATCTATCGAATCTGTTCGAGCGCAGCTTCAGCTCCGTTCAGGAATTGAACAAATACCGCAGGCATCTGGCGGATGCCTAGCGCGATGTCCGATGTGCTCGGATTCGCGCCCTCATTCGAACAGAAGATCCTGCAGCGAGCATCGATCGCGGAATTCCTGGAAAAGGTTGCCAGGCCGCTCGTGTTCACCAATGGCTGTTTCGATATCCTGCACCGCGGCCACGTTACCTATCTGGCGGAAGCGCGTGCTCTCGGCGGCGCCTTGATCGTTGCCGTCAATTCGGATGATTCGGTCGCTCGTTTGCACAAAGGACCCGAGCGGCCGGTGAATGGCCTGCAGGACCGCATGGCGGTGCTTGCCGCGCTGGCCAGCGTCGATGCTGTTATCGCGTTCGATGACGACACACCGCTGCGGCTGATTCAAGAGATCAGGCCGGACATGCTGGTCAAGGGAGGTGATTGGCGCGTCGACGCGATTGTCGGCGCAGGGGAAGTGCTGGAATGGGGCGGCGCGGTGCGAAGTATCCCGGTGCGTTATGAACGTTCAACCACCGCGACCCTTGCGAAAATCCGCGCCGGCAAGACTCCCCGGTAGAATAGATCAGTTTTTCGCGTCGCGCGCCTTGTCTTGTATCTTGTCGCCGGCGTTTTCCATCTTGTTGCCCATTTTATCGGCGGCGTTTTCCATTTTGTTTCCGGCTTTTTCGCCGGCGTTATCGATCTTGGCTCCGGCGCGTTCAGCCGGTCCATCGCGATCGCACGCGCTGATGCCGATAACGAACAGTCCCACGGCCAGGCTGGCAATGATGGTTCTGGAATTCATGGTCTTTCTCCTTGGTCAAGTTAAGCGGGAAAAGCGGTTGTCCGGCGGCGTCCCGTTCACCGCGCGGAAATGATGTCGCGGATCAGCGGATGAGACCAAGCACGCCGATGACAATCAGATATAGCGCGACGATATAGTTCAACAAGCGGGGTATGACAAGAATCAGGATGCCTGCGATCAGTGCTGCGATGGGTTGCAGGGAAACCATCAGGTCCATTGCGCTCTCCTTGGTCGTGTTCGTAATGCTTCTTTTTGGCGCTGGCCGCTATGGTATGCCGATCGCGCTGAGCGTGCAATTCGCATTGCATCCCGGACTTCGGCGGCTTCCCGGATCTCGGCTGCTTCGTGGAGGCTAGCCGATGTTGCCTGCCGAAATCCGCTCCGAACTCGCGGCGATTCTCCCGGCGGAACGTTTTTATACCGATCCGGCGGATTGCTACGCCTATTCGTATGACAACACGCGCAAAATCTTTCCGCCCGATGCAGTCGCCTTCCCGCTCGATAACTCGGACGTGCAGCGCCTGCTGGCGCTATGCAATAAGCATAAAATCGCGGTAACCGCGCGCGGCCGCGGCACCGGCACGGCGGGCGGCAGCTTGCCGGAGCAGGGC
>JBGTFJ010000032.1:0-4047 GCA_041747355.1 Burkholderiales bacterium | reverse complement strand
GTCGAGATTGATCAGCCGCACGCCTTGCGTGGAGCGGCTCATCTTGCGCACTTCGGAAACTCTGGTTCGGATCAACACGCCGCCGGTCGTGATCAGCATGATCTGGTCGTCGGTATTGACCAGCCGCGCCGACACCACGCGGCCGTTGCGCTTGCTGGTCTGAATCGAAATCGTTCCCTGCGTGCCGCGGCCGTGACGCGTGTATTCGGCGATCGAGGTGCGCTTGCCGTAACCGAAGTCGGTTGCTGTGAGCACGGTGTAGTTTTCATTCTCGGCAGCCAGCATGGCAATCACTTTCTGCTTCGGACCGAGCTTCATGCCGCGCACACCGCGCGCGCCGCGCCCCATCGGCCGCACGTCCTGCTCGTCGAAGCGGACCGCCTTGCCGGTATCGGAAAACAGCATCACATCGTGTTTGCCGAAGGTCAATGCGACGCCGATCAGGCGATCGCCTTCGTCCAACCCGACAGCGATGATGCCGCTCGGCCGCGGCCGTGAAAAATCGGACAGCGGCGTTTTCTTGACGGTACCGAACGACGTCGCCATGAACACGTAGTGATTTTCAGCGAAGGTCTTGACCGGCAGCACCGCGTTGATTTTTTCGCCCGTTTCCAGCGGCAGCAGATTGACGATCGGTTTGCCGCGGCTGCCGCGTCCGCCTTGCGGCACTTCGTAGACCTTGATCCAGTACATGCGACCGCGGCTCGAAAAACACAGGATGTATTGATGCGTGTTGGCGATGAACAGGCGCTCGATGAAATCGTCTTCCTTGGTCGCCGTCGCCTGCTTGCCGCGCCCGCCGCGCTTTTGCGCCTGATAATCGGCCAGCGGCTGCGCCTTGATATAGCCGCTGTGCGACATCGTCACGACCATGTCTTCGACGGCGATCAGGTCCTCCATGCTGAGATCCTGCGTCTGAACGACAATCTCGGAACGCCGTTTGTCGCCGAACTGTGTTCTGATCGCGCTCAGTTCGACACCGATGATTTTATTGATACGCGCCGGTTTGGCGAGGGTGTCGAGCAGGTCGGCGATGTTGTCCATCACCTCCTTGTACTCGCTAACGATCTTGTCCTGCTCGAGGCCGGTCAAGCGTTGCAGGCGCAGTTCGAGGATCGCCTGGGCCTGCACGTCGGAAAGGCGATAGCCATCCTTGTGTAAACCGAATTCGGGAGCCAATCCTTCGGGACGCGACGCCTCGGCCTCGGCGCGGCGCAGCATCTCTTCGACCAGCTTCGAACGCCAGGTACGAGCGAGCAAAGCGCGTTTGGCTTCGGCAGGCGATGCCGACGCCTTGATCAGCGCGATGATTTCGTCGACATTCGACAGCGCGACGGCGAGGCCTTCGAGTATGTGGCCGCGTTCGCGCGCCTTGCGCAGTTCGAACACAATGCGGCGCGTCACGACTTCGCGGCGATGGCGCAGGAAAGCTTCGAGGAATTGCTTAAGGTTTAAGAGCCGCGGCTGGCCATCGACCAGCGCGACCATGTTCATGCCGAAGGTATCCTGCATCTGCGTTTCCTTGTACAGATTGTTCAGGATGACTTCGGCGTTGACGTCGCGCTTCAGTTCGATGACCGCGCGCATGCCGGATTTGTCGGATTCGTCGCGCAGGTCGGAAATGCCCTCGATTTTTTTCTCGCGCACCAGTTCGCCGATGCGAATCAGGAGGTTGGCTTTATTCACCTGATACGGCAGTTCGTCGATGATGATCGCCTGGCGGCTGCCGGCCTTGTCGATGTTTTCGATATGGGCGAGGGCGCGCATCACGACGCGGCCGCGGCCGGTGCGGTAGCCTTCCTTGACGCCCGAGGTGCCATAGATGATGCCGGCGGTCGGGAAATCAGGCGCCGGGACGATCTCGATCAATTCCTCGATCGTCAACTCGGGGTTTTTGAGCAGCGCGAGGCAAGCGTCGCAAACTTCGTTCAGATTGTGCGGCGGAATATTGGTCGCCATGCCAACGGCGATTCCCGACGAGCCGTTGATCAGCAGATTCGGGATTTTCGACGGTAGCACCAGCGGCTCGCGCTCCGAGCCATCGTAGTTCGGACCGAAATCGACGGTTTCTTTTTCGATGTCGGCCAGTAACTCATGGCCGATTCTGGCCATCCGGATTTCCGTGTAGCGCATGGCCGCGGCGTTGTCGCCATCGACCGAGCCGAAATTGCCCTGACCGTCGACCAGCGGATAACGCAGCGAAAAGTGCTGCGCCATGCGCACGATCGAGTCGTACACGGCTTCCGGACTATGCGGGTGGTACTTGCCGAGCGTGTCGCCGACGATGCGCGCCGATTTCTTGAATGCCTTGTTCCAATCGTTATTCAGCTCGTGCATCACGTACAGCACGCGCCTGTGCACAGGCTTCAGGCCATCACGCACATCCGGCAAGGCGCGGCCGACGATCACGCTCATCGCGTAATCGAGGTAGGAGCGGCGCATCTCCTCCTCAAGACTGACGGGTAGCGTCTCTTTGGCGATTTGATCCATTAAGCGGGCTTAGAATCGAAGAAAAGAAAAAACGGCAGAAATTCCAGGGAAAAACCGGCAAATTCCAAACCCGTAATTCTATCATGCCGACCTTTTGGCACTACCCGGTGTTGCAAAAATACAAATGATTTAATCCGTCCGTAAAATAAAATAGTGTAGGCTTTACAATCGTTTGACTATTGAAAAATGTTGATGCATTCTGGGTTCACTTCCCATCTGTGGTTTTTCTGAATAATCAAAGGGGTCTACGCGATGAGTTTGACCAACAACATCCGCGCCGCCGCACTTGCCGGTGCGGCCGTGCTGGCGGTCTTGGTGCCAGCCACGGCGGCAGTGGCACAAGAACAAAAAGAAAAACCAAAAACTGATGCTTATATGGTGGATGGCCGTGGCGAACTAGCGCGAAGCGGCTTCGGTTTGTGCTGGCGCACCGGCTATTGGACGCCCGCCCAGGCAATCGAAGCCTGCGATCCCGATCTGGTCAAAAAAGCGCCGAAAGCCGAGCCCGAGCCTGCTCCGCCGCCCGCCGAGCCAGCGCCAGTCGCACCGCCGGAAGAGCCTAAGCCAGCCCCGATCAAGCTGTTGCCGCAAAAAATCAATTTCTCCGCCGATGCGCTGTTCGATTTCGACAAGGCAGTGCTGCGTCCGAACGGTCAAACGATGCTGGACGATCTGGCATCCACTCTGGAAGGCGCCGAATACGATGTCATTCTGATGGTCGGCCATACTGACCGCATCGGTTCCGACGCCTACAACCAGAAGCTGTCGGAGCGTCGTGCCGCCGCGGCCAAGCAGTACCTGGTCGGCAAAGGCATCTCGGCTGACCGCATCAAGACCGAAGGCCGCGGTGAGAAAGAGCCAGTTACGGCAGGCGAATGCAAAGGCAAGCCCGGCAAGGCCCTGATCCAGTGCCTGCAACCAGATCGGCGCGTCGACGTCGAAGTCACCGGCACCAAGGAAGTCGAACAGTAACTTTCCCGCGGTTCGAGCGAAAGCCCTGCGTTCGCGCAGGGCTTTTTGTTTAGGCAACCCTGATTAGGTTGTCATTCCGCGAAAGCGGGAATCCAGAGTTGTCTGACTATCTGGATTGTGCGAAACCTCTGGATTCCGCTTTCGCGGGAATGATGGGGGAAAGTGAAGCGAAATGACGATTCAAGCCGACACCCTGATCGATGCGCGCTGGATCATTCCCGTCGAGCCGACCGGCAAGGTCCTCGCTCAGTCGTCGCTGGTTATCGATCGCGGATCGATAACCGATCTGCTGCCGACCGCGGACGCGCACCAGCGCTATTCCGCGCGCGAGCATCTGAAGCTGCCGCGGCACGCGCTGATTCCGGGTCTGATCAATCTGCACACGCACGCGGCGATGAGCCTGATGCGCGGTCTGGCCGACGATCTTGCGCTGATGGATTGGCTTAACCACCATATCTGGCCGGCCGAACGTCTGCACGTCAGCGACGAATTCGTCTTCGACGGGACATTACTCGCCTGCGCCGAAATGCTGCGCGGCGGGGTCACCTGCTTCAACGACATGTATTATTTTCCGGAGGCCGCGGC